>JAPOZO010000100.1 GCA_026706025.1 Candidatus Poribacteria bacterium | reverse complement strand
TGCAACTCGTTGATTCGCTCCAATTGCGCCAATATATCCTCTCCTGCCTCAATTTGTGAAAACATTGTCTCCAACGCTTGCCTGAGTTCTAAAAAACCGTCAACTCGCATCTGATGCCTCCATTTGCTGAACGGCTTTGCATGTCCGTAAAGAGACGCTTTTCGGTGGTGGATCATAGCCTTTCCACGCATAAGGATCAACACCAGAGACAGGAACAATGCAGCGCCGGTCCGCACTCGCTGGACGCTCACCTTCCCGAAGGGACCAAGGCAACAACGACCACGCGTTACAGTAATGGCTCACCAAAACCCTGCGAAACGTATCCCCACGGTTCTTGCGCGACCGATGGAGCAGATACCCATTGAAGAAAACTAATGTCCCCGTTCTAACTTCAACCGGCACCTCATCGGTGTCATCAAAACCGTAACTTTCCTCTGCAAAATCAAACTCATCTGGATTTTCATGAGACCGCTGCGGATAGAGATAGCCTTGACGATGTGAACCCGGAAGAACCCATAAACACCCGTTTTCGACTGTCGCATCATCCATCGCGATCCAAGCACCAATTAAGGAACGATCACGCGTCGGAATGTAGATTTCGTCCTGATGCCACGCCTGCCCCTGAAAATTTGGCGGTTTCACAAAAAGCATGGACTGCATGCACTTAACACTTCCATCCCAATACGGGAGATGCGCAGCAGCTATCTGGCTCAAAATACCGCAGATTTTCGGGTGCTTGACGTACTTCTCAATGATTGGACTGACAAAATGCGGTTGATGAATGCAGAGAATACGGCTGATCGCCTCAGCATCGCTAACATCATCAGGGATCGGTTTTAGAGTGTCGCACGGATGCCCGCCCTTCGCGAGCGTGACGGTGTCCTGCCGCAGCTCCTCTATTTCATCGAGGGTGAGCAGATTCGGTACAACAAGATACCCATTTTCCACAAAAGACTGTGTCTGCTCATCAGATACGATTTTCGGCACCTCAATCGGTGCACTTGCTTCAAAGTTCATATTTTTAATTATTGGGTTTCCTCGCCCATTTTTCCGTTGTGATCATCAACTCGTGCCTTTCTATATTATCTTCGGAGTCGAGTTGTTGGTCAAAAAATCGGGTTTCTGATTCGTTTCAACGGTGTTGATAGCAGTCCGTTTTCCTAAGCTTGCAACAACGGCACAAGCGACTCTTATAGTGAAGCCCATAAATAAGTGGACATCTTTGTAGCATAAACTGTTAGTTTGGGTTTCCAGTCTGAATGCCTGTTATAGGTATTCAGACTGTTTGAGAGTGCCCAATTAATTAGAGGTTTTACTATAAACGAAAAATGTTTCTAAAACTTACGCAAAATCACAAAATCGGGAATGGCTATCAGCCATCGGAAACCTTCAGCAGAGACGCAAGCGTTACAAAACACTTCTTTTCTGACTGCTGATCGCTGATGGCTAATTGCTAAACGCGATTGGCAAAGAACATCTCTGTTACTGCCAACGCAAAAACAGCTAACATGAGATAGACCCATACATTTTGGTTCTTCTCAACATCCGCCTCAAATTGTGCTATGAGTTCTGCAGTCGGTTTCTCCTCAACCAATTCGTCCGCAGCCCCTTTCAGCATACTTGTTAGTTCCTCTACATCACGTGCCGCAAGGTCGGACTCAGTTGTGTCAACATTGACAATAAAGTAGTACGGGGCTGTCCCAGATGTATGGACTGAGTAGATGCCCGGTATTGCGGTGTCAGCATAAAAAACACTGCCCTGCGAGGAAATTTCAGTAAGATTCTCATTGCGTTGCAAACGAGTCTCAACGTTGTTTGGATTAAACACAGCGATTTCCGTGTTCCGCGCAGCATCGCCATTTTCATCTTCCGAGATCTTCAGTTCAACGCTATCACCAACCCGATAATTCGGTGCAGCGTCCACATCCTTAAGCGCGAGATACTTAATAGTCTCATGCAGAAACGGCAGATAGACAGCGCGAATCGGCAGATCGTTCCATTCCCTGTCTATTGTCGAGGTAAAACAGAGTACACGCCCCAAGTTTCCATAAGGTTTCTCAAAGAGCGCGGGACTCCCATCATCATAAGCAGCAATAACCGTTGCATCCTTTGTAGGTACCGCCTGAAAAATTCTGTAAAACCGAGCCTTGCCAAAATCCCCGTGATTCGGTTCCTTGAACGGCACGAAAATCGGATGTTCATATTTCACCGTAGCAAGCACACGGAATTGTTCGCGATCCAGGGCATCACCGACAGCTTGGACAAAGTCACACGGCATTAATCCATTCTCACCGCCAAGACGTTGTTTATAAGCATCGGCATCAATATTATTGCCAACCGTTAAAATCAGACCCCCACCAGCAGCGACGTAAGCCTTCACACGCTCCGCTTCACCGGAAGAGAGTTCTGCAACATCCGCAAGGATCAGCACATCTACGCTTGCGAGTGTCGAGGCATTCGGGACCGAGGCTGATTCGGCGAAATCAATTTGGACAGCGTCACGCCCCGATACCAACGCCTTTTTCATGAAGAAAGTCTCTACAGTTTGATAGCGACCACTCGTTCGCAGCCTTTCACGGACAGCATGGACTTTAATCGACCGTAGACTTTGCAAAGTAAAATATCGCTTGTTGTCAACACCAAGTGCATCCTCTGGCAGTTCAACCCAACCTGTATGTGTCGCCTCGTCTTGAAACTCAACCTTAAAAACAGCGTCCGCGAGATCATCTGGTTCAATATCAAGTTCGACACTATCAATCACATTGTCGTCTATAAAGAGACGCACTTGCAGATTTTCAACCGGCTCATCGCCGAAATTACGTACCCGCGCGACAAGCTGCGACGCTTTCTGTTCCTTCAGGATGACAGGTGGCACGCTGATCTCGGTGATAGCATAATTCTGCGGTTCTTCAGCACGCACATCAACAAAGTTAATTTGGACATCAGGACTGAGTTTGTCCGTCTCAATAAAATTCTCCCACCCCCGCTTTTGCATATCTCCGACAAGATAAACCTGTTTCTCACCGATAGGAATAGACTGGAGGATTTCATCCGCGGTTTGCATCGCGTCCAAGTAATCCGTATGCTCGTTAGTCGTTTCTGCGTTGTTCAAAGCCGTACGAATATGCGTAAACTCTGAACCGAGTGGCGCAACGACACGGGCATTGTCGGACGAAAGTATGAGGCAGGCAGCATCGGAGGCATCAAGCCCGTCCAGAATTTCGACCGCCGCTTTTCTTGCATTCTCAAGAACCCCTTCATACTGCATACTATAAGAGGTATCCAGAATGATAACAGCGTTCCGTTTCCCACCTGTTTTCTGCGCAAACTCTGGGGCATCGGCGAAAAATGGGCGCGCAAACGCTAAGCCGAGCAGTGCCAACATCAGAATACGCATTAGCAGGAGCAGCAATCGTTTCAACCTGTGCCGCCGCACGTTCGTCTGATGCGACATCTGGATGAAACGGACGGTACTGAAAATCAGTCGCCGCGCACGTTCCCGATTCAGTAGATGAAGAATGAGCGGGATGGATGCGCCTATCGCACCCGCTACTGCAAAAGAGGTTGCTAAAAAAGTCAAGCCAAACATTTTTAACTATTAAGTTTTGTTCCGTTTTTAGCGTCTTTAGTTACCAACCAGTCTTCGGGGATCAGGTAAAAGAGATGTATGATAGTTCAAAACCCTCTTAACTGACAACTGATAACTGAAAGATTTTTTTAAAAAAAAATCGTACTGACAACTATCCCCTTAGAGGACACCTTGCCGCTTAGCGAGATAAGAAGCAAGCGCGAGATCAATCGGGGTTGCTGTTGTTATTATGTTGTAATCAATATCCGCTTGTCGTAGCGCGAGCCTATAGGTATCAAGAAAGTCGTTGAAATTGCTCAGATAACTCTCCTGAATCGCTTGCGGGGTTGTGATAATCTCAGCGTCGTTTTCTGAATCAATAAATCGGATAAGTGCTTCCGAACTCCGTCCTGTCTCAAAGTTAGCAAACTCAAGTTCCTGTTCTGCAAGCACATGGAAGACGATAACTTCGTGCCCTTCATAACGGAGATGTTCTAATCCAGCGATGACCTCCTCATGATTTTCATCGTAGAGATCTGAGATGAAGAGTACCAATCCGCGTTTGGTAAGACGTTCAGCAATTTGATGGAGTGGCGTTCCCATCCTTGTATGCTTTGTTGTCTGTAACGTCTCCAATGTGAGCAAAATTGAGTGTAAGTGTGATGTGCTACTTCGCGCAGGGAGGTACTGGCGAAGCACATCATCAAAATAAGCAAAACCGACCGCATCGCGCTGCTTCGCCATAAAATAGGCAAGGGACGCAATGAGGAAACTCGAATATCTCAACTTCGTTAGCCTTGGTGTCCCAGCACCGTTCCCGTCTGTGGTTGCATCGTTTGTCTGCTCATCATCTGACGGATGCGCCATAGACTCGCTTGTATCTAAAAGCAGGTAGCAATTGAGATTCGTCTCTTCCTCAAACTGCTTAATATAGTACCTATCCGTGCGGGCGTAGGCTTTCCAATCTATATGTTTGGTATCGTCTCCGGGCATATATTGTCGGTATTGTGAGAATTCAACACTAAACCCGTGATACGGGCTTTTGTGTAGCCCTGAGATAAAACCTTCCACAACGAATTTCGCGATTAATTCAAGATTCCCGATTCGGGCAAGGATTGTTGGATCTAAAAAGGCGCGTCCGACTGTCGAACTCTGTTGCATCTGTTTTTAATAGTTGTCAGTTATCGGTCATCAGTTGTCAGTTAAGAGGTTTTGGGAGTATCCCACGCCTCTTGTAACTGACAACTGAAAGATTTTTCGCAGAAAAATCGTACTGACAACTGATAACTATCTATTCCTTTCTCAAAATAAGGAGCGTCAAGTCATCAAACTGATCCGCTTCTCCCTGGAATTCCATGACAGCGTTGTGAAGGTACTTGCGGATACCCTCAGCATTTTCATCCTGGCATGCTTTTGATGCCTCTACAAGCCGATCTTCTTCATAATAGTCGTCATCAACGTTGACAGTTTCTGTGACACCGTCTGTATAATACACAATGACATCACCACTGGCGAGTTGGACATGCTCCGCTTCATATTCGGCAATGCTTGAAACCATATCGTTCGGAAACATTCCGAGCGGAATACCACCAACATCCTCACCCAACCACTTATAGGTGCCATCCTTTCTGATGAGTAGCGGTGGATTATGTCCCGCATTAAGCGTCGTAAGCATATCTGTTTCCGGGTTAAGATGGCTGTAGAAGAAGGTCGCATATTTCTCTTCTGTACCGCTGGCGTAAAGGAGCGAGTTCAAGATCATCGCCATAGTGGCGATTTCGGCGTACAAGGAAGACTGGTTAGGTGTCCCTTGTTCAACGCTTTCTGCGCGCGACAATTCCGAGATAAGCCCCGCGCGAAGCGTTGCCATGAGCAGTGCCGCTTGCATCCCCTTTCCAGAGACATCGGCAATTGCGAGTCCCCAATGTCCGGTAGGTAAGGCGATACAATCATAATAGTCACCACCGACGGGACCGCGCGGCTCATAATGTCCCGCAACCTCATATCCCGGAATGTCTGGCAGGGTCTCAGGGATGAGGTTCACCTGGATTTTGCGCGCCTCCTCCATTTCTGCCTGTAACTGACGCGCCTCAAGTGCTTCCTGATGGAGCTGCGCATTCTCAATCGCGACACCCGCTTGTTTCGCAAAGGAATCAAGGAGAATTACATCTTCATCAGTAAAGGAGGTAATTCTACCACCGCGTTCCTCCTTGTCACCAACAACAAGGACCCCCAAAATATCACCATCACGCCCAGGAATAGGGACAGCCATCAAATTTTTGCCGCCAAAAAGGGTGTCGAATTTAGGTAGACAATGCCCCGGTATTCCTTCTTTTACGACAGATTTCAACACTTCCACGGATGTCACCTCTTGCGATAGCGGTGTGTCCTCACCATAAGAAATAACAAGTCCATTCGTGTTATCCTGCACCGTGCTATTTTCAAGCAAGTTCTCTGGAAAGGCATAGTGCATTTCAAGTGCCTGTTGCTCGGTATCCGTAAGCATAAGTGCGCCAGCGTTAGCGTCAAGCAGCGAGACAGCTTGCTGAACCACCTGCTCCGCAGCCGCCTCAGGTTGTAGCAGTTGACAGATTTGCGGCGCGCTTTCAGCGAGCATGAACAACCGAAACTTTTCGCTCTGGATGCCCTCCACCATCTGCGAATAGGCAATAGCAATCGAAATTTGGTGCGCCAGGGTTGTCAGTAACTCCTTCTCCCAAGTCTCTAACGCATCTCTTGCTAAAAATTTGCCCAGACCTATCATTCCCAAAAATTCGTCTTGAATTTTTAGCGGAATCCAAAGCCGTATATCAATCGTTTCGGAAAGCTTGGCACTCCGAGCGAAAAAGGGTCTAAGAACATCAGGAGGCGCGGTGTTCTCTATGAAAGGATGTTTCAGTAAAGCCTCTAATTCGTCTGGCTCAACAAGAATTGGCGAGAACGTCTCGTCAGGCGTCGCCGCAACAACATCAAGATTCTGACCCGTTGAATGATAACGCAGTATCGCGCCACGTCGGATCTGTAAAGTCCCGAGTGTGATACGGAGATAGGTTTTACTCGAATGATTGAAATTGCTGTGCCCGGAGATTACCGTTTGCCCCAGATTTTCCAACTCAGATAGACTGAATATGAGCCGCTCCATCGTCTGTTCTGCCGTGCTTTGGGATTTATGGGTTTGCAAACTGTCTCCTAAAGGCTTACTTGGGTCTTTCATGGTATTAAATCCAGCAATCGGTTTCTAATTTTATTATATTTGTTAAGAAAAAAATATACAGATGATACGCACACACGGTTTACCAAAAATACCCTACAAAATCTAAGCAAACAGATTTTAATCTACAACTCGATCAAAACATGTTTCTCAGAAAAAGCCTATAAATTCGCAATAGCAGACTCTTCATCCGGAAAGATGCCAGCGTATTTAGCAATTGCCATCATGCGAAAAGTTCGTTCTTGCGTAGCGGACAATCCACAGAAATTCAAGGTGCCTTCACGCTCGTCAAGTGCCTCTATGATTTCAATAAGTATGGATATACCGATGCTGTTAATGAGTGTTGTTTGTTCAAGGTTGATGACCAGCAGTGTGTAACCATTCTGAATGAGCTCTTGGGCTTTCTCAGAGAGTTTTTCGCCGAGCGCATCATTCAAATACCCAGCTGTCTCAATTATCGCGTGCTCTTTTGACTCGCGAACTTGAATATCGAATTTGTTCAACAAACCGTTTACCTCCTTAAATACCTAACATGGACTTGCCGACCACCCGAATAAAAGAAAGATCACATAGTATTAAAAAGGTGCCTTGAGCAGCCCATTTGAACACAATCTCGCGGATTATCCGCTACCGGTTCAAAATTATGTTGCCAGCATAACGAAAACGACACAAAAACCTATGAAGGGGTCTTCTTTTTCGTGAAACTAACAGTTGTACCGTTAGGGGTGCTTTCTATAACCACCTCATCCATTAGTGCTCTAATAATCTGTAAGCCTCTCCCGCGCTTACGCAAATCGGCGTGTAAAGTCGGCGTACCCAGTAAGCGCGTACCGTCTAATGTATCCGCAGTTATCCCAACACCTCGGTCAGAGATTTTCACCTGCAACTGATCGTCCGTAACTAAGAACTGAATATGCACTTCCTTATCATCACTTTGACTATGTTCAGAAGCGTTAATACAGGTTTCGATGATTGCAAGTTGAATCTCTTCAACCGCTTCCTCATTGAAGTCCTTCAATTCAGCAAGGGCAGAGCCAGTTTTCGCTGCAGCAAGTTCCATATCAGGATACATGGGTATAGTGAGGAGTATTTTGTGTTCATCTGACACGCTATTTTTCCCTCCTTGCTATGGCTTGTAGTTATATATAGGAAACCTACAAAATTCGTCTAAATATGTGTTTTCCGTGGATCCAATGACTGCGAAAAATTAAGATAAAGTTAAACCATCTTACTATATTATTTTAAATTATGTCAACACTTTTATTTTTTTACTTGCTAACGTGAGTTTGATAAATACTTAAGGCAGGCGCATTTCCTCTTAAAGTAAAGTCCTCTGATATTGTAGGACTTACGCATCTCCTCTTAAAGTCCCCCTGATAAGGGGCGGGGAATGCCCATAAGGCATTCATACCCGGGGAAGCCCACACGGGCTTCATACCGTTGATTCTTTAGGGGGTTTAAAACTACAAAATTTACCATCGCGTGCTAAATTATCAAAATATTTGTTAGGGATCAGAAAACTTCGTTTCGTCAACAATCCAGCGAGCATCAGCGATCCGAGCTGATGCCTCTGATAACTCTGGCTGATAAGTCGCAAATTTCACCATATCACAACTGGCGAGCAACTCTTGGACGCGTTCAACACACTGAACGCCTATCTCCACACCGAGCATCGCGTGGAGCAGCGCAGTCGTTGTTAATTCCAGCGCAGGAATTTGATACCGGGCCCCGATGTATTCGCGGAGCACATACGCAATTTGGGTATGATACGTCTCCATGTCCGCACGCTTAAGCAAGTCGGAGGCCTCAATGACGGCTAACTGTTCATAAGCCACCTCGTGCGGTAGCGGGACATCTATCGCCTCATCTTCAGATACCGGTAAGGGCTGCGGACGTTTTCGGAGATAGAACCACGCCGAAACGGTTATGAACCCGAGTATCGCCGCGGCACCAATGAAATAGAGCAATAGGGCTTGCGGCACCTCCAACGGCGGTTTGATATCGCGCAAATTTTGTCCGACGACTGCGCCCTGCATAAGAATTTGTGTAAGTACAGACATACTTCCTGCAAAAAGGTGCGATATATAATCAGATAAACCCTAATCCACAAGTATCTCTCCCGCGATATAGGGTTCAATCACTATTGACTTCGGGGCAGTCGGACACGCATACTGACACACCCCACATCCTGTGCATCCGGATTCGATCACCTCTACAACACCATCTACCGTGAGATGGATCGCATCCGCGCCAATAGGACATGTATCAACGCAGTAGGTGCAAGCCACTTCCTTCGTACGAAGACAGGTTTCACCGTTGAAAACTGCCAATCCTATTTTAATGTCTTCAGCATAAACGGGCTGCAGCGCACCACTTGGGCAGACGTACATACATGCCAATGAATCGCAGATAACGCACGGTTGTTCATCAGGATCAATGTAAGGTGTATTGACAAGGTCAGGCTGTGCGCTCTCTTCTAATGGGAAAATAGCGTTTGCCGGACAGTTTTTGACGCAGTTACCACACCGATGGCATTTCTCCAAGAATTCCGATTCGGGCAATGCACCAGGAGGCCGCAAGAGATTTCTACTCGGCGCTTCAACAGGCACATGCTCACTTAGCCCATCATCGAGAAATTCGGCGACGGGTTGCATGAGTTGATTCAGGGCTTCCTTGAAAAAGCCGCGCCTCCCGGTTTCACGAGCCATTCTATCGTTTTCCTTGGGTTATCCTTGAAAATTGTGGGCTGCCCTCATCACACCTCAGCGACTACTCAGTGGGTTTAGGGATCCGGTAGCAACATCTGTGGCTTCCTTGCATCAGATATTCTTCGCGAACAACCTTCGCACCTAAGGATTGCCGGAAAAGTGCCAATTCAATCTCACACACGTGTGGATACTCTTCCGCAATTGCCACGATAGGACAGTTATGTTCAATCAAGACATAGTCGTCCTCATTCTCATCGAAACGTGCCATGTATCCCTCTTCATCACGGATACGCGCAAGTTCCTTGACGCGCTCACACAGCGTTTTGCCTTCCAGCCGTAACTGGTACGCCTCCAACTGCGCTTTCATACGCCCACGGAAGACTTTGTTGATGAAACCGGGACCGTTAAATTTTGCCACCTCATGCATCAACCCAACAGCAAAGTTGGCATAAGTCGTCGGAAAGAGACTGTTGGCTTCATCGGTTAATTGATAAACGTGAGGCGGACGACCTCGTCCCTGCTTTTCTTGGTAGTGTGCAACCAATCCCTCCGCTTCAAGTATAGCGAGGTGTTGTCGGACTCCCATCTGGCTGATATGCAAGGCATCTGTGAGTTGACCGACAGTCATGCCAGCACGCATTTTCAGCAGCTGCAGGATTCGCATGCGGGTTTCGCTCATTTCGCAATTCACGGGATTTCCTCAGTAGTATGGGGTAAACTCAATATCGGCTAACAAATAATACGCTACACTCTTTATAGTAAAATCCGAAAATAAGTTTACACTTGTCGCTCGTAGGGGTGTTTTTGCTTGGGTGTTTCTTCGAGGTTACCCAACCCCTACGGCTCCCATGTGTGCAAATAATTACGGACTCTACTATAATATACTAAAGTTTGGACAATCTTTGTTTAGTGGGCGTTGTGTTTCAAAGACGTGTCTATTTTTCCGAAAGTTTCGCAGACGCAAGGAAACCGAAGAAAAATCCCCACTCCGTAGGAGTGTTATGTCTATAGAACTCGGTCTATCCAAACTCCCGCACTCCGTAGGAGTGCTATGTATCTTGCCTCCGGAGTTTTGCTTGGGTGTTTCTGCGGATTTCTTCTCCGCTGCCTGCCCCGATGAAAAATGTCCAAAGCTTAGTATAATATAACCTTTAAAAACAGTATATCACATTCACATATCACAATTCAACATATTTTATAATTACCAGTCATCATACTTCGCAGTGAGAACAGTTGTTATGCTTCGCAGTGAGAACAGTTAAAGAGGGTTGCTGTTGGTTGACCAGTAACCTCAACTGCTACAAGAACTCTCTTAACTGACAACTGATAACTGATAACTGATAACTATTAAAACTGACAACTGATAACCGATAACTGAAAACTATTCCCTCTGACAACTGATAACCGATAACTGGTAACAGTCCGCCATTTTTCTTTTGTCTATATATCATTTCTATGATACAATTTTGTAAAGGGGAAGTGCAAACCCTCAGTCAGAAAAACTAAAGGAGCAAGTGGAAAATGCAACACGAACTCACCACAGAACAAATCAATTTTTATCAGGAAAACGGGTTTCTTGTCATTGAAAATTTCCTTGATGCCGACGAACTCAAAGAATGGCGGCGATGCACCGACGAATCTGTCGAAGAACGTCTCGGCACATCCGTTGAACACATGACGAACCAATTGGATCCGTCTAATTTCTATGCCCGGGTCTTTACGCAATGCCTCCGCTTGGCTGATTCACATCCGGGCATGCGAAAACTCGTACACGACCCAAAAATCGGAAAGATGGCAACACAACTCGCCGGTGTTGACGGGATGCGGATATGGCACGACCAAGCACTCATTAAGCCGCCGTCCGGGAACCCGACAGCATGGCACCTCGATGTCCCTTACTGGTCATTTGACTCACGGGATGCCGTTTCGTTCTGGGTCGCATTAGACGATGCTACGCTCGCGAACGGGTGTATGTGGTATCTACCCGGCACCCATAAAACCGCACGCTTTGATAACGTCGGCATCGGTGAAAACATAGGGGCGTTGTTTAATGTGTACCCGGAATGGAAGGAATTTGAACCCCAATCCGCTCCCTGTCCTGCAGGCTCTATGGTATGGCACAACGGCTTATGCGCACACGGTGCAGGCGCGAACATGACTTTCTCCCATCGCCGAGCAATGACGTGTGGTTTTATGCCTGACGGATGCACCTTCAATGGAAAGAAAAACATCTTGCCGGAACCCTATTTTAGCTCGCTCGAAATCGGTGATGTGCTTGACAATAATACCCAAAATACACTCGTCTGGCACAAGGATTGGGAGACATAGTCGTCAATTTTCAGTTAACAGTTTTCAGTTCGGTTTTTCTCTCATTGCGAGGCATGAAAAAACCTTTCAGTTTTAAGAAAGAGAGTTTCGGATTACCAAAAACCTCTTAACTGACAACTGACAACTGACGACCGATAACGACTCTAACTGATAACTACTAAAAAAGGAGAATCTAAACATGGCGAAACAGCCAAATATCGTACTGATGGGCATCGACTCGCTCCTCGCAACACACATGAGTTGCTACGGGTACCACAGACTCACGACACCGCACATCGATCGGTTCGCAGAGGGTGCCACCCTCTTTGAAAAAACCTACAGCGCACATATCCCGACAACGAGTGCTTACGCCTCTATGCTCACGGGGTTAGATACGTTCAGCACGCAGGTGGTCGCGCTACGCCATCAAGGCCCGCTCCGCGAAGAGGTCAAAACGTTAGCAGAAATCCTACGAGAAGCAGGTTACGACACCACCTGTGTCGGATTTGGGGGACCAAGCGCACGTGGGTTTGACACTTATCTTGACTTCTCTGGCTGGGGACCAGATGACTCTGGACGCAGCCCGAAAGCAGAAAATCTCAACAAAACCACCCTCCCAGAACTGAATCGGTTGATTGACCAGAGCGACGAGAAACCGTTCTTCCTGTTCCTACGCCACATGGACCCGCACTCTCCTTACCTACCGCCCGCGCCTTATGAACGCGCCTTCTATCACGGCGACGAATGCGATCCGAGCAATAAATCCATGGAACCCGTGATGGCGTTTAAACCGTTTTGCGACTACTTCGCCACTTGGATGCCACCCGGAATCACCGATAAGGATTACGTCATCGCGCAATACGACGGCGCAATCGCTTACATGGATGCGTGTATCCAGACGCTTTTCAATGCACTTGAAACACGCGGTGTCATGGACGAGACCATCATCGTTATCAACGGCGACCACGGCGAAACGCTCTACGACCATGAATGCTGGTTCGACCACCACGGACTCTACGATGTCACCTTGCATGTACCGCTTATTATCCGCTACCCCGGTCGCGTGCCTGCTGGAAAACGGGTCTCAGGCTATAACCAACACAAAGACCTTGTCCCGACACTCCTTGAATTAGCAGACATCGAAACCGATATAGCATTCGATGGACAGAGCCTCACTTCCTTAATCAGTGGTGAGATAACTTCCTACGAGAGTGAGTTCTATATCACGGAATGCACCTGGATGCGCAAGCACGGTTGGCGGACACCTGAATGGAAACTCATCGTCGCCCTTGAACCCGACTTCCATTTCAAACCGCCCGTTGAACTCTACAATCTTATCCAAGATCCTGATGAGAACAACAACCTCGCTGATGAACATCCCGACATCGTCAATGTTCTTGAAACACGGATGAAAAGTTGGATTCGCCAGCGAGAACAGGAGACAGGGTTGCCGAACCCAATTATGAACCAAGGCGATTGGCACGGGCACAAAGGTGTCGGTCCATTCAAGACATCCGAACAGGCGTACGACACGATGCACATCGGAGATGCAGGCGCAGCGGCACGTTTACAAGCAAAATCAAGAGATGAATAGCGATTAGCCGTTAGCCATCAGCCGTTGGCAGTCAGCAAGAATGGCTTTCGGCTATCGACTGTCAGCAAAGAGGCGTTGAATTCACTAAACACTTCTTTTCTGACCGCTGAAAGGTTTTTTCGTGTGAAGATTAATAAAATATTTGGGTAATTCTATATTTTCTCCAGGCCCGGTAGGTTCGGTTTTGCGGCGTACACGCCCAAATGCGATCTGCATTCCTAACCGAACCGGACTTCTAAAAATTACCCGATTAAATTCTTAATCTTCATTAGAAAAAACCGACCTGACAGCCGACGGCTGACGGCTGATGGCTATTAAGCAAGGAAAGTTAAAAATATGCCAGATTATAGACGAGATGAAGTTTTAGGACGATTGAGAGCAGAGCTCGATAGCGGCAAACACTTGCTCGCTGTCGGTGCAGGAACAGGGATCACCGCGAAATTCGCCGAGCAGGGCGGCGCAGACCTGATCGTAATTTACAACTCCGGACGCTACCGCATGTCCGGCTTTGGCTCTTGTGCGGGACTCTTGGCTTACGGCGATGCGAATGCCATCGTCATGGAGATGGGAGAACGCGAGGTCCTACCTGTCGTCAAAGAGACACCCGTTATCGCCGGGGTCAACGGCACAGACCCGACGCGTCGGATGAGCAACTTCCTCAAACAGGTTCGCGATGTCGGCTTTGACGGCGTAAATAACTTCCCCACCGTCGGCGTGATTGACGGTACGTTTCGCGTGACACTCGAAGAGACAGGGATGGGTTTCTACAAAGAGGTCGAGACCATCGGCATTGCCCACGAGATGGATCTCTTCACAATTGTCTATGTCTTCAACCCTGAAGAATCCGAGAACATGGCGAAAGTCGGTGCGGACGTTATCATCGCGCACATGGGCACGACAATAGGCGGCACAATTGGTGCGGAAACCGCTTTCACACTTGAGGATGCAGCCGTGCGTGTCCAAGAAATCTGCGACGCTGCGCAATCGGTAAATCCGGACGTTATCTGTCTCGCGCACGGCGGTCCGATCTCAAAAGCACCAGAAGCAGCATTCATTAATGAAAAAACGGACACCGTCGGCTTTGTAGGTGCCTCCAGTATTGAACGCTTCGCGTGCGAAGAGAGCATCCCGCGCGTTACAGCCTCTTTTAAGGAATGAAAGTCGGATCACGCAAATTACAGTCTGTAGGTTGGATTAAACACAGCAAAATCCAACCTACTAAATAATCCAAGTTGCTGCTAACGGATTTCGAGCGTTTCAACACAGTTTTTTAGACACTTTCCCCACCCCAGATGAAGATTGAGAATTTAATCGGGTAATTCTAAGACGTATGATTAACAAGTAGATCGGTTCGTAGTAGTGCGATTCATCGCACGTTGCGTAGTGACAATAACCCAATTTATTTGTTAAACCTCATGAGGGGTCCTATTGCTTCGCAGCGGAAATAAATAGGTGGCAACTTGCGTTACTATAACATGCGATATACAAACAGAGAAAACACCGTAATGAACCTTTGGAAAAAAAACAACCTTTTCTTTATAGGCGTGCTGGTAGGATGCCTGCTCTTTAGCATTGTCCTATCAGTGCAAGGCTTCAGCTCGCTGGAACATACGCTCAAGATACGACATCACCTCATGATACATGTAGTGCATAAGGATCACTGGATCATCGGTTACGTGTATCTCGACGACTGCCGCCCAGAAGATGAAAAAAATGCCGCGGAACTGGAAAAGGCAATCACCACCGCCTTGCAGCTGTGGCTCCAACCCCTGCGCGACATGAACACCGCGCAACCGATAGTCAATGACTTCCGATACAAGCACAGGGGGGTTCT
This sequence comes from Candidatus Poribacteria bacterium, assembly GCA_026706025.1. Classification (NCBI taxonomy): domain Bacteria; phylum Candidatus Poribacteria; species Candidatus Poribacteria bacterium. The sequence continues at coordinate 57,298 of JAPOZO010000100.1, read as the reverse complement.
GCACAGGGAGGATCTGCACAAGGAGGCTCGGCACAGGGAGGATCTGCGCGAGGAGGATCTGAGGATAGTTGTGAATTGTGTCAACGAAGAGAGAGCTTCTAGAGCAATAGTGATTTCTAAAGGACTTATACTAACGCCTGGAGTCGAAATGCGCACGGGTAGCGCAATAAACGGACTCTTCAAAAGAACCCTCTTACACGAGATAGGACACACCTTTGGTTTAGGAGACACCTATGTCGGTAGACTGGAGAAACCTGACGTTAGCACGGGAAGACTCCGGGCCACCGTGGGCACACAACCCGCCTCAATCATGTCTCACCTTAACTTTCAAGCTGACCCACTTGGCGGTATTGGCAAGGATGACGAAAACGGCATCATCTGGCTCTACAAGCATATCCACGAGAAACTGCCACTCGAAGACTGTTTTTTCCCTAACTACGAACTGGAAAAGTCCCCCGATGGCTGCCGGCCGAAGTATCCGCTCATCTTTGAAATTAAGCAGGCAGACGCAAAATATGCGCTGCAAATTTTACGCGAAGATAACAAGCTTGACATCAACGCCATCGACGGCGACGGCTTGACTGCCCTGCACCATGCGGTTTTGAATAGATATGCCCATGTTGTTAGGGTATTGCTCGCGCGCGACGGTATAGACCCCGACATCAAAGACAAAAGCGGCAAAACGCCTTTGCAAGTAGCGCGTGAACTCGGGTTTGATGATTTAGTGGGGCTCTTGACACCCGTGCCCGACAAAGAACCTGAGCAAGAAGTGGAGGATATTCGGCCTGTTTCCGCCAAAATGAACCTGACCACCTTGTGGGGCGCACTAAAAAGGGAGCGATAGACTTTGGTCTGATACACGAGAGTAGGGTCTACATTCCAAACCTAAGGACGGCATTTATCAACGAGAAAACGGATACCGTCGGCTTCGTCGGTGCCTCCAGTATTGAACGCTTCGCCTGTGAAGAGAGCATCCCACGCGTCACTGCTTCATTTAAAGAATGAAATCAGCAACTTGTAGCATAACCTATTAGGTTGTGCAATCGTATCCATGTAGCATAGCCTGTTAGGCTGTGCATCGTGTAACATAGCGATAGGTGTCATTTTAAGAAAAAACAACTATCTTGGTACCAGGCCCGGTAGGTGCGGTTTTGCGGCGTACTCGACCAAATGCGACCTGCATTCCAACAGAACCGGATTTTAATCAAAATCTTAGATGTTTTAGACCTCTCTTCAGTCCTGTAAGGACGCTATGTTTATAGAAAAGGGTTGTAGAAAGCGATTCAGCCCTGTAAGGGCGGTATGTTTATATCATCAATGATTTGCAGCAAAATCTCTTCAAGAAGACAACGAGTAAATAGTGGAGAAATTAATGTCCAACACAGTTAACGAAATAGATATCCTAAGTGCGGATGACGCTGAACTAATGCGGATCAGCCGAGAGGGGACCCTATCCCTGAATCTCAACGAGATGAAGACGATCCAGACCCATTTCGGCGCGTTAGGTCGCAACCCAACCGATGTAGAGATAGAGACCATCGCCCAAACATGGTCTGAGCATTGCGTTCACAAAACGTTCAAAAGCATTATCCGCTATTCCGAAGAAGGAAAAGAACCCGAACAGATTGACGGTCTGTTTCCAACCTATATTCAGCGTGCAACTGAAGATATTGACAAACCGTGGTGTGTCTCTGTCTTTTCAGATAATGCAGGCATCATTGAATTCGATGAAACATTCAATCTCGTCTTCAAAGTAGAGACGCACAACCATCCATCAGCGATTGAACCTTACGGCGGTGCAGGCACCGGTATTGGCGGTGTCATCCGAGACTCACTCGGCACAGGACTCGGTGCGAAACCGATTCTGAATACGGATGTCTTCTGTTTCGGGATGCCGGATACACCTTATGCGGAGCTCCCAAAAGGCACGCTCCACCCGAAACGCGTCTTTAAAGGCGTTGTCGCCGGTGTCCGAGATTACGGCAACCGGATGGGGATCCCAACGGCTAACGGTGCCATCCTGTTTGATGCCCGCTATACCGCGAACCCGCTCGTCTTCTGCGGAAACGTCGGTCTAATACCGAGGAACAGATGCGAAAAATCCGTTGAACCCGGCGATCTGGTCGTGGCGATCGGTGGGCAGACCGGACGCGACGGTATTCACGGTGCGACTTTCTCCTCCGCTGAATTGGACGACACCTCCGAAAACCTCGGCAGTGTGGTGCAAATCGGCAACCCCATCATGGAAAAGAAAATCGTCGATGCGTTGCTACAAGCGCGGGACCGTAACCTCTATCGTTCGATAACCGATTGCGGCGCAGGTGGGTTCTCGTCTGCTGTCGGTGAGATGGGGGAACCCGTCGGTGCCGAGGTACATCTCGAACGCGTCTCCCTGAAATATGAAGGACTCGCACCGTGGGAAATTTGGCTCTCCGAAGCACAAGAACGGATGGTCATCGCCGTGCCACCTGAAAATCTATCGGAACTGATGGAGATCTGCGAGGCAGAAATCGTTGAAGCCACAGTCCTCGGGACTTTCACGGATACACATAGACTACAAGTTTTTTATCAAGGCGCGATCGTCGCCGATTTAGAGATGGAATTCCTGCACCATGGACTCCCGAAACCCGTGAAACAGGCGGTATGGCAGCCGCCGAAGCATCAAGAGATGCCCTCCCGAGACGCAGCAACGCAAGACTATACAGAGGATCTCAGAAAACTCCTTGCCAGTCCGAACATCGCCAGTAAAGAATCCGTCATTCGGCAATACGATCACGAGGTCCAAGGCGGTATGGTTATCAATCCACTCGTCGGTGTAGCAAACGACGGACCGAGCGATGCCTGCGTCGTCACGCCAGTTTTAGGCAGTCGGAAAGGCGTTATCGTCGCCAACGGCATCAACCCAAAATATAGCGACGTAGACCCCTATCTCAGTGCCGCTGCAGCGATTGATGAGGCTTTACGAAACATCGTCGCTGTCGGTGGTAGCCTTGAAAAGACCGCATTACTCGATAACTTCTGCTGGGGGAACCCAGACAAACCTGACCGTCTCGGCGAGTTAGTCCGCGCCGCGAAAGCGTGTTATGACATCGCAACCGCCTACGGCACACCCTACATCTCTGGCAAAGACAGTCTCTATAACGAATATCGCGACACAACAACCGGCGAGCAACGCGCGATTCCGTCAACGCTCCTTATTTCCGCGATTTGTGTCATCCCAGACATCCGTCACGCCGTTACAATGGATGTGAAGGCTCCCGGCAATTTTATCTATGTCGTCGGCAACACCTACACTGAATTAGGCGGTTCACACTACTTCGGTATCCACGGATTTATCGGAAACACCGCACCTGCTATCCGTCCCGATGAAGGTAAATTGACGATGGAACGCCTCAGCACTGCCATCAATAATGGATGGGTGCGTTCCTGCCACGACTGTTCCGAAGGCGGGATCGGCGTGGCAGTCGCAGAGATGGCTTTTGCTGGCGGATACGGGATGTCCCTGAACCTTGACGACATTCCCACAGGCGACGAGATTACCGCTGACGACTATCTCCTCTTTTCGGAGTCAAACAGCCGTTTCATTGTAGAGATTGAGCCACAACACCGAGACGCTTTTGAAACCCACATGGCGGATGTACCTACAGGATACTTCGGCACTGTCATAGACGCTCCAAACTTCACTATCAAAGGGAAAGCAGGACACACGATTATCGAAACCTCAATTGATGCTCTTAAATTCGCATGGCAAACACCGTTGCATTCGTAACTTTTCAGCAAGTTGTGTGTTCTATTCATAGGAGATAAAAATGACGGAACCTAAAGTACTCATCTTACGAACTGCTGGGACTAACTGTGATGCAGAAACAGACACCGCGTTTCAACTCGCCGGTGCTCAGACCGCGTTAGTCCACATCCAGAACCTCATATCCGGAAAAGTTAACCTAACCGACTATCAGATCCTCGCGATTCCCGGCGGTTTCTCCTACGGCGACGACATCGCAGCCGGTATTCTACTGGCAATTGAGATGAAACACAAATTGACGGACGTGCTGCACCAGTTCGTCGCAGACGGTAACCTCGTCATCGGTATATGCAATGGATTCCAAGTACTCGTCCGGACAGGCTTGTTGCCGGGTACAGAGGCATCCGCAGAGATGACGCAACGCTCGACACTCGCAATGAACACCTCCGCAAAATTTGAGTGTCGGTGGGTAGATTTAGAGACACAAGAAAGTCCGTGTGTCTTTACCAAAGGCATCAAACCACGTGTCTATCTGCCCGTCGCGCATGCTGAAGGACGGTTCACTGCACCAGCAGATGTATTGGCTGAATTAGAAACACACAATCAAGTTGTGTTTCGATATGCAGAGAGCAAATATCCGAGCAATCCGAACGGTTCGGACGCCGATATTGCTGGCATCTGTGATGCAACAGGCAGGATTTTCGGTTTAATGCCACACCCGGAACGGTTCTTGACAAAATGGAATCACCCACGCTGGACACGGCTCCCAGAAACACAAGACACCGCTTCTGAAGAAGGCGATGGACTCGCCATCTTCAAAAACGCTGTTAATTACGTCAAAGCGAATCTCCTGTAGGAGCGAATTGTGGGCGTTACCTCACCCTTATTCGCTTTTTCTACTATAATCTCCAGACAACTGCCGAATTATAGTAAAATCCGAAAATATGTTCACACTCGTAGCATAGGCTGTTAGCCTGTGGCTCCGTGATGTGTAAGTAATTACAGACTCTACTATAAACGATAACCCGTTTTTGACAGGGGTCCCCACCCGTTACTGGGAAGGGGGGAAAAAACGGAGCAGAAACCTAATAATTAAAAATGGATAAATTGTCGCGGCGTCTCCTTCCATTCTATATGAAATTGCCCATCTTTTGGGCATTTATCGTGCTTTCGGTACTGGGGCAGCTCCTCTGGGTTGCCGTCATTTCGCAAGACGTTCGTATTGACCTCCGTTGGTCAAGTTTCGGCTTCGGTTTAGGAATCGCCCTGGGGTTTATGCAGGGGAAGTGGAACTCTCGCCTGTGGCAGCAATCGTATTTAAAGGTTTTAAAGCGGCAGATAACCTTCTGGGAAGCAAAAGGGGCGAAACTCCTAACCTTTTACACATGCGTTGCACTCGGATTGCCGATTTTCTGTCCGTTCCTCATCCGCTCACTCGACACGTTGGTAGGCATCCAATCCTACGTCTTCGGCTTCATCGGCGCGATGAACGTGGCATTGCTATTATGGGTCCGGCGCATCCCGAAATGAATTAGGAATAGTTTTCAGCTGTTGGTAGGAGAGCTTTGATGTATGTCAAACATTCTTTGACTGAATACTGGTTGAAAAATTGGCACAGGTGTGGTAAACTTCATGTAGGATAACCCAAGTTGCTACTAACAGATTTTGGTGTTTTTGCTTGGGTATTTCTGCGTATTTCTGCGTATTTCAACAACACTTTTCAAGTATTTTCTTCACCCCGTAGGGGTGCTATGTCTATAGAAACGGTGTATCTAAGGTACCGCACCCCGTAGGGGTGCTATGTCTATAAATAGGTAGCAACTTGCGTTAAGATAGACGAGCTCACAACTATTGCTGGAGAATTCAATATGCGTCCACTGACAATTTCTTTACCAGACTATCTATATGAAAAACTGACGCAACAAGCAAAAGTATCTAAAATTTCACTTGAAGATTTTGTGTTGTTTCAACTCGAACGCGACGAAGTAAGAGACACCGCTCTAACTTTTTTACGAAAGCGCGCGGGTAGATGCTTGATGGCAAAAGAACCTATTCTTAAAGAATCAACGCCACCTTTATGGATAGTTCCTATTTTTACCAATGTTGACCCTCCTGTTGAAGTTGGAGAAATACGTGTTAATGCTGGGACTGGAGAAGTTTTAAGTACAAAGATGGACGTGGCTGAAATGATTAGGACGGGACATGTTAGTTTCGGATTTGAACCTCTACCCGTAGAAAAACAAGAACGTTTAGCAGAACTCTTGGCATTAAACGGTGAAAAAATGTTAGAATCGGAAGAGACGCAAGAAATGGATGCACTCCTTGCTGAAGAGCAAGAACTCCAAATACGAAATCTCGAAACATTGGGGAAGCGGCTTTTGTCATAAGCGAGAGGGTTTTGTGAAAGTTTCAGAGACACTACTATCAATCAAATAGTGTTGAGGCATGAAAACCTCCGATAGTTTTGGAGGTTTTCGCACTTAATTAACCTACCCAAATATGAAACTCGATAGAAACCAAGAAAAAGCCGTTAACCACGTCACAGGCCCCGCAATCGTCATCGCAGGACCCGGCAGCGGCAAAACCACAGTCGTAACCGCACGAATCCTGAACCTCATCCAGACACATAACATCCCACCTTCACAGATCCTCGCCATCGCCTTTAACAGAAAAGCCGTTGAAGAGATGGAAACCCGAATCTCGCGGGAACTCACGGCATCCGAAACTGAAACCTCCCAAAAACCTGTTATCCGTACACTCCACGCCTTCGGCAAAGACATTATCACCGAAAACTATAAACGCGCAGAATTTAGCCATATCCCCGAAATCTGGTCGGGAGAGATTGACCAAATCATTGCAGAAGAACGGCGACAGATTGAACGCGAAGCCACCACAACCGAGGTCGCCATCTATAAAATCGAGCACAAAGAGACCGGTAAGTGCTACATCGGACAGACCACGAACCCAGAACGACGTGAAAAAGAACACTTCAACCATTCATCAAACGACAGACTCCGACAAGCCATCCGACATGAAGGCGAGACACAATTCAGTTTCAAAGTGATAGAACGGGTCAAAGGACGAGAAGCGAACCGTCGTGAAGCACACTGGATTGCGTACTACAGAGACCGCGCAAGCGTGTTCAACCGCGCAGATCCGCTACGGAGGCAGTACAGCAATCAACTCATCCTTGAGATGTTCTGCCAGCATTTCGGTATCCCTTACGAAGAAAATTTCGACACACACCCCGATTTCGAGAATCTCCGCGACCGTTTCGACGACATAAAAGAGACAGTCATGCGTGCGAAACGTCAAGTCATCACAGGGCTGTTCGACCCAACCACATTTGACGACCCTGTGGCGCGAGCATTTGCAATAAAATATGAATGCCTCAAAACCGAAGCAAACGCTGTCGATTTCGAGGACATGATTATCCACGCCGCGAACCTACTTGAGACCTGTCCCGACCTCCGCCAAACCTATCGCGACAAATACCCATACGTCCTTGTCGACGAGTTTCAAGATATTGCACCCGCCGACTTCCAACTGATTTCACGTCTTTCTGAGAACATCTTCGCTGTCGGTGACGACGATCAGGCGATTTACGGCTTTCGCGGCGGTAACTCAGAAATCATGCTGGCATTCACCAACCAACGAAACGTAACAAAATATGAAATCACGCGCAATTATCGTTCTACATCCACCATTGTTGAACACGCCAGAGCGTTGATTAAACGCAACGCACCCCGAATCCGAAAAAACCTCCGCGCCCACAACCCGATGCGACAGCACATAAAAACCGTAGAGACAACCCCTGAAACCATCGCAGCTGCTTTACGACGCGAGTTAGGATCATCACAAGAAACCGCCGTTTTAGCACGCACCAACTACGAAACCGATCAGATTCAAGCGATGCTTGCCAATAACCCAGCAGCCCCTGAAATAACAACAATTCACAAATCAAAAGGACGGGAGTGGGAAAAGGTTATCCTCATTCATAACACACTTGAGCGACGTTTCCCGCGTCCTGATAGTGAACTCACAGAGGAACGTCGTGTCTTCTATGTTGCGATGACGCGTGCCAAGGTGGAACTAATCGTCCTCGGCGGAAGGTGTCCATTCGTGCCAGAGTTCGAGAAAATCCACAAAAACCTCAACTACTATCTCCGTCAGTTCGCCTACTGGCAAGCGAGAAGGAAATTGAAAAAAGAAGGTGACGCAAAATAGGAGATGTGGTATAATTTTTATCAAAAAGCCAAAGGAGAACAGAAGAAATGACAAATGAAGAACTCTATCAGGTGATGAAAGACGGCTTTGATCAGGTCAGAGTAAACTTTGATCAAGTTAACCAGCGTTTTAATGAAATCAATCAGCGTTTAGATAGGGTGGATACTCGGTTAGATGGAGTGGATACCCGACTCCGCACCGTTGAGAATGGTATATCGGAACTCACGGGTAAGCAACAAGCAATTTCGGGAATGTGAAACTGGATAACGACCGCGTGTGCCGTTGGTGCTATTATCATCTCGATTATCGTCGCTATTTTCAAATAAACACTATTTCTGAATAACCGTTTCTCATGAACGGAAACCTGGTTCGTAGTGGCGCAATTCTGCGGCGTACTCGCCCAAATGCGACGTGCATTATTGCGCTTCCTACGATCTGAATGATGGCGGATATAATGTATATCATAAGACTTTAAAAAAGTGTTTTAGGTGTTATCCGCGTCAAAATAGACACTTTGCTGTGGGAAAATTAAAATCATAACCCTTAGGAAATTAAGTTCATAGTAGGACAATCCAGCATCTATTCAACGTTCAATAAAACATATCACAATAAACCCCAAGTTCAACCCCTATATGCCAGACGCGACCTTGAAAAACCAAGCTCCCCATCCGGGCGTAACCTTTCGTGCCATTGCACTCGGTTTGCTACTGATTCCGGTGAATACCTACTTCATCATGGCAAACCACCTCAAATTCTGGAGTACCCTCCCGACCACGATGTCGCTCATCTACAACGTGGTTATCACGTTGATGGTACTCATCCCGTTCAACCTACTGCTAAAGCGGTTCCTGCCAAAGTTCGCTTTCAGACAGGGTGAACTGCTGACGATCTTCGCCATGCTCTCGCTCTCTTCCGCAATTGCCGGGCACGATATGATGCAAACCGTCATCCCGACAATCTCGGACGGTTACTGGTTCGCAACCCCCGAAAACGAATGGAAACAACTTTTCTGGCGACACCTACCCGCGTGGCTGACCTCTAACAACGAAGCAAGCCTAAAATTGTTTTACGATGGCGAAAGCACGGTTTATCGGAAGGTACATCTGCTCGGATGGCTACGTCCTATCCTCTGGTGGACGGTGTTTCTGACCGTCCTTATCTGGGTGATGATCTGTATCGACGTTTTCCTCCGAAAACAGTGGATTGAGAGTGAACGGCTATCCTATCCGATTGTGCAGCTGCCACTGGAGATGACGAGGCTTGATGGACGACTCTTCAAGTCAAAAATGATGTGGCTCGGATTCGCGATTGCAGGCGGCATCAACCTCATCAACGGTATACATGTCCTCTTCCCTGAACTCCCCGAAATCCCAGTACGGCACGCCGAGATCGGTCAATACTTCACCCAAAAACCGTGGAACTCTATCGGTTGGACACCTATCTATATCCGCTCATTCGCTGTCGGACTCGCCTACCTAATGCCGTTAGAGATGTCATTTTCTGTCTGGTTCTTCTATTGGTTCTGGAAAGCAGAACGGATATTGGGCAGCGCGCTTGGACTCGATATCATGCCGGGGTTCCCTTACGACTGGCAACAGATAATGGGGGGCTACCTCGTACTCTCCTGCTTCGCGCTCTGGGGCGGACGACGCTTCTTTCTTCGCGTTGCGAAGCATATCTTTCGGGGGTACCACTCACCCGGTGAAATCGACGACAGCAGAGAACCGATGCGCTACCGCTGGGCAGCATTCGGATTAGTGGGTGGGTTGATATTTCTATTCGTCTTTTCACACCGAGGTGGGATGGCAATTTGGACAATCGGTCTCTATTTCCTTATTTACTACCTCTTATCCATGAGTCTCACCCGTATCCGTGCCGAAGTCGGTCCGCCGACGATTCGCACCTATGCAACACCGCACGGTATCCTTACCGACATCTTCGGCACCCGAATCCTTTCGCACGGTAGTTTGACGATGATGCGTCTCTACCTCACCTTCAATCGCGGTTCCCGTGCAAACCCGATGCCGCATACACTCGAAGGCTTCAAACTCGCCGAGGAATCAGGCATGCGTTCCGGCAGACTCATTGTCGCAATGATGTTCGCGGCAGTGGTAGGGATCCTCGCATCGTTTTGGGCATACCTCCTCGTCGGATACAATATCGGGGTCGTTAGTGATCTCGGCACAGGTGGGTACAACCTCCTCCAAAATTGGATCTCACACCCTACCGAAACCGACGCTGCCGCCGTGACTTTCATCGGTATCGGCGCACTCTTCACCGGCTTCCTCTGGTGGCTTCGGACAGTGTTCCCGTTCTGGCCCTTCCATCCAGCAGGTTACCTCGTCGCCGGTGAAAAATCGACGATCGGTAGACTCTGGTTCTCAATATTCCTCAGCTGGGGCATCAAAACGATATTGCTGAAAGTCGGCGGGATTCGGCTGTATCGCAAAGCCTATCCGCTCTTTCTCGGACTCATCCTCGGTGAATTCATGATAGGCGGTATATGGGTACTCATTCGGCTCTTTACAGGAGTACAGATGTATTCGTTCTACAGATAATAATAGTTGTCAGTTGAATTAGGTAACAGTTAACAGTTTGCCTCGCAGTGAGAGTTATCAGTTACAAGAGCCCTCTTAACTGAAAACTGAGTACTGTTAACTGACAACTGAAAACCGAAAGATTTTTTCGCAGAAAAAATCGTACTGAAAACTATTGAAGGAGCTAAAAAATGAAATTAGCAGTACTTTCCTATAGCCACCACGGACGCAGCATGGCACGCACCGCGAAAGAACTCGAACACGAGATTGTCGCGGTTATGGACAGCGAACCCAAACCTCGACAACAGTTAATCGACGATTTTCAATGTCCCGGATTCGAGACAGCAGCCGAGTGCCTCGACACAAGCAAACCGGACGCTGTGCTTGTCGCTGGTAAACACATTGAAATGGGGGAGCATGTACAGGCATGCGTAGATCGACGTATCCCCTACCTCTTAGACAAACCATTCGCAGATTGTGCCGATAGGCTCCGTCCTGCTGCTGAGGCATCCGAAAAACACGGTGTATTCAGCGCGCTTGTGCTACCGAACCGGGCAAGCCGAATCGTGAGTGTCGTCAAAGAGATGGTCGCTGATGGCAGCTTGGGAGAACTGACGTTATATAACAGCAGACTCAATAACGGTCCCCCATCCCGTTACGATCCGACACCCTCTTATTGGCACAACAATCCGAGCATATCCGGCGGCGGATGTTGGGCAGTTGAGGCAGCACACGGTATTGATACATTCCTCCAGTTCGTCGGCGACGAACCAATTACAGTCGTCGGTGCGGTTATGTCTAACGCCATGTACAGTCGAGGTGTCGAGGATAGCGGTATCGGCGTACTACGCACGGAGAGCGGGATCACCGGTATTATTGAATCCGGTTATAACTACCCGTCCGGCACACGCGGTGGCGATCATTTTTTTAGATTCATAGGAACGAAGGCATCCGTATTTGAGCAATATGGTCGCAACGGTGAACCCTTGATTGAAGTGCATACAACAGAAGGCGTGCAGTTCAGCGAAGACATCTCACACGGCGCAAGGATTCAGGGGATAATGGGCAAAGCATTTGACGCAATCCGCAACGACGACACCTTCGAGCCGACAGTTGCCGATGCAGTAAAGATTCTTGAAATTCAGGATGCCGTCTACGCACATGCCCGACAAGGCGTGGCAACACATGGACCGCATCCAATGGGTTAACACCGTTCCTGAGGTGTGGTAGGATCCCGCCACTCAGTAAATATAAGCCTTATGGAAACGGAATTTCCAAATTTTTACAAATTTTCCGCACTAAGAATCTGTTCAATTCCCGGTGTCTTGGGACAGGTGCGACACGCCGTGTTTGGCGATTAACATAAATAGTATGGTTGCCGCCTTCGCGAAAAAATTCACAACCATTCTTTTCAAGATGGCGAACGAACTCGCGCCTTTTCATAACCGCACAGAAATAGGTTCACGAATGACATCTTGTAACTCCGCGATATCTTCTTCAGCAAGGGCGCGATTCGCCGCAAGCGTCAGTTCAATTGCCTCTCGGAGATTTGCCCTCGTTTCTTCAAGCGTTTTACCTTGTGTATTCGCACCGGGCAATTCTTCGACAAATCCGATGTAACCCTCTGGAACTTTTTTGAAAACTGCGTTAAATTTCATCCTCGACCTCTCCTTTCATATCACTATATCATGACTAATACTCTTCTATTGACTTCATTCGTATTATTTGCGTTGCCGAGAACACGAGTAGGAAAAGGCACCGCCCCTACACCTTAGGGTAATTTGTATTATACTTGAGACTTAGATTAAAATGCAATTTTTTTACAATTTCTGTTGACAAGACGGCATAGCTAACGTATACTTTTTGGCACACGCGCTGGGATAGTTGTTTACAGTTAACGACAAAGGAGATCAAATATGCCGAATCTAAATGTTTCACAAACCCTCGCTTGCACTATTGCTGCAGGTCTCGCATTAGCACCTGCGTTGAATGGAAATGCTGCAGACAGCGACCCCATTATTGCACCGGGCGCGGAACTCACAGAACTCTTTAACGACGCACATTTCACAGAAGGACCCACCGTCGCCCCAGATGGCACAGTCTATTTCAGCGACATCACCTTCACAGATCAGACCGATATGCAAGCCGGACATATCATGAGATACAACCCGGAAACCGGTGAAACAACCGTTTTCCGTTCGCCGAGTGGGATGTCCAACGGTATGGAGTTTGACGCACAAGGTCGCTTGGTTGTTGCAGAAGGGGCTGATTTCGGGGGACGTAGGATTACCCGCACAGACATGGAAACCGGTAAAACTGAGATTATCGCCGGTCTCTATAACGGAAAACCTTTCAACTCACCGAACGATCTCGCGATTGATGAGCAAGGACGCATCTATTTCACGGACCCACGGTACGCCGGACACGAACCCGTCGAACAACCCATTTTTGGGGTCTATCGCATTGATCCTGACGGGTCTATTCATCTCGTTGTCACGGATGGCGGCAAACCGAACGGTGTAGCCGTCTCGCCGGACCAAAAGACCCTCTATGTCATCAGTCACGACAACGGCGCCATGGGTAGTAACCTCCCCGATGACATGGAACCCCATAAAGGACAGATGGCACTCCTCGCTTATGATCTCTCGCCGGAAGGCACCGCAACTTTCCGTAAAGTACTTGTTGATTACGCACCACAGGACGGGCCAGACGGTATGGTCGTCGATGCAGAGGGCAATCTCTGGGTGGCAGTGCGCGATGAAACCCGACCCGGCGTCCGCGTTTACACACCTGACGGTGAAGAACTCGCTTACGTCGAGACACCCGATAAACCCACCAATGTCGCATTTGGACACGGCAAAACGAACAAGACCCTCTACATCACAGCAGAACATTGCCTCTACAGCATCCAAACGACAAAAGAGGGGTATCGCCTACCACAGAAGTAGTGTTCTATGCAACCCCCAGGTCGGTAGGTTCGGTTTTGCGGTGTACCATAGGTGTCAATTTAAGAAAAATAACCGTCGCGACCCCCAGGCCGGTAGGTTCGGTTTCCTAACCGAACCGGATACTACGCGAAAACATTGATGACTTCAAAAACCTCTTCAGTTCCGTAGGATTTATTTACTTGGGTGTTTTTTCAACATTTGTGTAGAATTAAACATCCGGATGAAGATCCTGCCACGGTGTCGCGCTTTCATAAGACTGACCAACCTGACACAACAACGGCTCTGTCAAATGCTTCCCAACAAACTGGATACTCAACGGTAGCCCTTCGCTGTTCATGCCGCACGGCACAGATAGCGTCGGCGCGCCGTTGTAGTTGAACGGCACGGTGAACCGCTGGAACTTCGGTTCCCGGTCCCGGGGGTCATACGGTCCGTATAATACCTCTGGCGTGACAACGTGTGGGGGGGCGGACATCGACGGACACACCAACACATCAATCTCCGCAAACACCCGTCTGAGATGCCCTGTACATGCAGCTCGTAAATTGTTCGCCTTCGCGTATGCCGCCCCTGTTACCTTCGCACCCATATCAAGCCAGCCTTGGAACCAAGGCCCGTAGGCATCCCGTCGAAGGGGATAATAGGCCGCGTGTGCCACCACCGCCTCAGTAGCACACAGCGTGGGCCACACCGAGACGTATTCATCCACGTCAGGCAATTTAACTTCAACAATTTCAGCCCCTTGAGCCGAGAGGGTTGCCACACCCGCGCGCACCGCAGCAGCGAGTTCAACGTCAATACCGTGCGTCGCATAGTGCTCATCAAACCCGATGCGGACACCTCGGAGGTCCTGTCCAATTCGCTCAAGCATATTCGGCACCGGGGCAGGCAGAGAAGTCGGATCGTTCGGGTCAGAACCAGCGATCGCCGCCAGCATAATCCCCGCATCAGCCACACTTCGCGTCATCGGTCCGACATGATCCATCGATTCGGCGAGTGCAAGCACACCGTAACGACTCACTCTCCCCCACGTCGGCTTTAATCCGACAACACCACACGCCGCTGACGGAAAGCGAATGGAACCGCCTGTATCGCTACCGAGCGAACCGAAACACAACCCCGCCGCCGTTGCAACACCAGAACCGCTCGATGACGAACCCGTCCACCGATCGGGGTTCCACGGATTCTGGGGAATATCAAAATTCGGATTGTAGCCCCCCATCGCGCCTTCCGTCAGATTGAGCTTACCGAGCAGGATTGCACCCGCAGCAGCGAGTCTTGTGATGACTGTACCATCAAACGCAGGCACATGCTCCGCAAGCACCTCCACCCCGCCTATTGTCCGGATGCCCTTCGTAAAGCAGAGGTCTTTCACCGCAATCGGAACACCGTGAAGCGGACCGCGATACGTTCCGGCGTTAATTTCCTGTTCCGCTTCTTGTGCGGCAGCCATCGCCTGCTCTGCTGTCACCGTGGCGTAACTGTGCAACCGACTATCAAGCTGCTCAATGCGCGCCAGCATCGCAGCTGTCACTTCCACAGGCGATAATTGCTTAGAAGCAATATCTTCCGAAATCTCAGTAATAGTTTTGAAATAAAGTGGTGTTTCACACATATCCTTCCCTCTTGTTAAAAGTAGTAGACACAGTCACTGTGCCGTTCACCCTAAAAAGTAGTAGGCACAGTCTCTGTGCCGTTCACCCTAAAAAGTAGTAGGCACAGTCACTGTGCCGTTCACCCGTATTGATCTGCCCACTCCCCAATCTGTTGAACGGAAGATATTGGAGACTCCAAATTCAAGAAATCTGTGATAATCCGCAATTCAACGGAACGCAGTACATCATCATTTAACGAAAACCCTCTTACATTCATTGAACGCCAAAATTGTGTCGGTAGAGTGAAACGCAACATGAGTCCTAATCGTTTGTGTTTATAATCTCACGTTAGAATTAATGTAAGGAGAAGTCGTACATGACAAAAACAAAATTAGAAATTACTGATATGTCCCATCCTAACTGTGTTAAAACGGCGGTCGATGTCTTGACAACACTCGAAAGTATTCAGCGCATAAAGGTGAAGCTGCGCAAAATTGAATCTTTATCGTTAAGTTTCATCAGCGGTATCCTAATCGCTTTTTTCTCTATAGCCGGTTGTTCTGATATGCCTTATACCGGCTCAATGACGGCAACTAATGATATGGTAGACCAGTATATGGTGTCACCTAATGAAGAGTTCGTTTGCCTACAGAATGGTACCGATTCAGCATGTCTGACACTTATCCCCAAAGACACAGAAAAGGCAGATAGTGTCAATGGCCCCATCATTCATATTCATCCAGAAAAACTCGTTTATATGTTCTATCATGAAGGCAAGGAAATTGTACGCGCAGAAAAGATAATGGATACCACCGAGATTGTAGAGACATTGACAGAGGCGAAAGAAGATCCCTCGCCACAAACCGGTGTCCCGTCCGGTGACATTGTTGTCTCTGATGCCGATGAGGCACCACAGCCGCTCCCGCCGCCACCACCACAAGATACACCCACGGACGACACACAACAGCAGCCGCTCCCGCCGCCACCACCACAAGATACACCCACGGACGACACGCAACAGCAGCCGCTCCCGCCGCCACCACCACAAACCGGTGCTCAGCCTGGTGGCAATGTTGGCGATGATCCGAATGATAATAACAACCCGGACGACACACCACCGCCACCGCCACCACCACCGCAAGATCCGCCCAGTGATAACACACCACCACCACCGCCACCGCCACCATCGCTAACAAACAATCAACTCGGTACTGGTAACAGTGGGAATGTGGAACCAGATCCGCCCCGCCACCCTACGCCGGACGCAATGTACTACGGTGGAGAGTGGTCAGTGTCGGTGTACTACCCAGAAAACTACATGGGAACGCCTACAGTAGACAACCCTGGATTTACAATCACTTCAGGCGGCAGAAACATAACGATAAGAGAGATTGATGACCTAAGTTGCTATTCTATCCCCAGCTGGCCCTGTAACTCGCGCATCGATCCAAACAATCCAAGGACATACATTGCTCAAGCCCTCATTAAAACAACGGATTCAGCAATATCGGTTAACGTGGTATGGGATCAGAATCCTGTTAATTGGGAGGGGGATCCACCTTCACCGACTTACATGACCTGCTCCTGCGATCCACCTACAGGCAGAATAATAAGTGCTTCGATTAAATAATAACATGGAAATTATATAGGGCTTACGCATTTCCTTTTAAAGTCCCCCTGATAAGGGGGATTTGGGGGGTTAAATAACTGAAATACTCTCACTGCGAGGCATTTTTGGGTGAAATATATTGCTTTTGAACCCAATTTGCGTGAGTCCTGTTATAGTAACCTCAATTGTCCCGTTGGAGCATAAACTGTTCGTTTGGGTTTCCGGTCTGAACGCCTCTAACGGGCATTCAGACTGTTTGAGAGTGCCCAACTAAGATCAGGTCAAATCGGATATACCGCCGCTTTAAACGACTAATTCACACCACTCACACGCGGCCGTCCCAAAAGGCTCATCAACCGATCATCCGCATTTTTGATTACCTCTTCAGGCACAGGCACCCCGTTACAAAGACTAAACCGCCAATACGCCCAATACGCCGCATACTGCGATTGTATAATATAGCGCGTCTTGTTAGACAAGTTCGGCGCACCGCGGTGCCAACACTGCGGATCCTGTAAGTAAATATCGCCTGCCTTACAGAAAATAGAGACGGGTTTGTTGCCTTCAAATTCAGGATTTTCTTGGTCGTTCGGATGCCTACCGGAGTAGTGGCTCCCGGGAACATACTGCGTCGGTCCCTCTTCTATGGTATCAATATCGTTCAACGCCATCTGGACAGTAAACCACATCACAGGCATCCGTAGGCGTGGGTCGTGGCGTGGCATCTCCTCGGTGAC
This sequence comes from Candidatus Poribacteria bacterium, assembly GCA_026706025.1. NCBI lineage: Bacteria > Candidatus Poribacteria > Candidatus Poribacteria bacterium. The sequence goes on along the minus strand of JAPOZO010000100.1, from coordinate 39,900 downwards.
AGGAAAATGCACAGAACCGTCCACATGCCACGTGTCAATCGAGAGTCCAGGGAGGTTCCGAAGCACATTCTGCCCACAAAACTTGCAGTTCTCACCGACAATCGCCTCCGCCAGACTCAGAATCGGTTCACGGAGGAGCATATCCCGGAAGATCGGATCCAATTCAATCGTATTCCGTAAAACGAAGGGGAGTGATTCCTTGGATTCAGCGTGCGCACCCATCTGGATATACCTAACATCCGCAAGGTCTGGATTCGTTCGCGCCATAAGTTCCGGGTCCGCAAAAAGTTCGTCCGTCTTCTCCCGTATCGCGCTCACCTCCCCATCTGTCAGCACTCCCGGAATATGCACAAACCCATCACGGAAGAATTGCTCGGCAATCTCCGCGGTTTTCTCTTCACTAAAACGCGCACCTTTAAGTATCGGACTGTTCGCCATGCTGTCTCTCCTTAATCCAAATAATCCATCTCTGGTAACAAATTCCAACGGTACTGGTCTGCCGGTTGTGTGTTCCGTCCCCATCTACCGAGGAGCTGTGTGTCTGCACGCTTCGCTGCCATCTGTGCTGCGACCTGCTCTGGGTCCCAGCCGTCTAATACTTTCTGTGTCAATTCCGCCAAGATGTCTCGGCACTCTGGATCCGCTGCACGGTCATGTAATTCGTTCGGATCCTCCTTCAAGTTGAAAAGCTGCGGCGGTTGCCCGTGATAGTAGTTCAACTTCCACTCGCCATCGCGAACCATACGATGATAGCAGCCATCATCGGTACAATACTCTGAGAAAGCGGTGTCTTCCCACTGCACATCTTCATCGCGGAGCAGCGGCAGTGTACTCCGTCCGCGAGAATGTGGCAAAGCCGGGGCACCGAGTGCATCGAGCATCGTCGCATTCAAATCCAACGCACTCACGACGCGATTACACCGCACACCTTCTGGCAACGTGCCACGCCACGATAAAATCGCAGGCACCTTCACCGAATGCTCATAGAACGTCTGTTTCCACCAAAGCCCATGTTCACCGACCTGTTCACCGTGATCCGAACTATAAAGGATGAGTGTGTTCTCGTCTAAACCATTTTCTCGGAGTGCCGTCAATATCTGTCCAATCATCACATCCATCCGCGTAACCAGTGCCCAATACGCCGCGCGTGCGCGGAGAATCTCAGCATCGGAAACCTCAACGATACCACACTTCTCACGCCACCATTGGAAGTACGGATGCAACGTCTCCGAAAAAGGTTCAGGATTCCGCGGCAGCGTCATCTGTCCTTCGTAAAGTTGATAATCCTCCTGACGCGCAACAAACGGCTGATGCGGCAACATGAACCCAACCGAAATCGAAAACGACGTATCCAAAAGCCCTGCCCGTTTCTGGACACCGAGCCGATTGAGATAATCGACCGTCGCTGCCGTCACGTCCTCATCGTGAACCTGATACGCACTCTGTCCCGCGCCCGATTTTTCGAGACTCACACGCGCGGATCCCGCAGTTCCAGAAAGTTCACCGTGATCGACACCGCCGCCACCGTGATAGTTCGGTCCGTGATCCCCAACGAGACGTTCCGCATACCCGTGCAGCTGATCCGGCCCCAACGCATGCATCCGTCCAATAAGCACCGGTTGATACCCCGCTGCACCCATCGCATGTGCGAAAGTCGGGATCCCAGAATCGAGGATATGGCTGTTCGTCCATACGCCATTTTCATGAGGATAGCGTCCGCTCAGCATCGACATCCGAGACGGCACACAGATTGGCGACGGACAATAGACATTATCAAAAACCACCCCTTCGGCAGCAAGGCTATCAAGATGCGGGGTTTGCACCAATGGGTCACCATAACAACCGGTTACATAGAGGTCATGCTGATCAGAGTGGATATAGAGTAGGTTGGGACCTTGCGTGGACATCTAAGCGCCTTCATGAACATTATCGGATTTGCTCTCATTATACTTGCACAAATGTTTTTGTCAACGGAAATCGGTTTTGCAAAGTAGTAGGCACACTCCGTGTGCCGTAACCTCTTAACTGACTACTGAAAGGTTTTCGCAGAAAACCGTACTGATAACTATTCCCTGTAGTAGACACACTCCGTGCGCCGTAACCAAAGTGTTTCTTAACTGAAAACTGACTACTGAAAGGTTTTCGCAGAAAACCGTACTGATAACTATTCCCCTGACAACTGATAACCCCCTTGACAAAAAAACGATTTTCCTTAAAATAGTGAAAAATCGTTATTTTCAACGCATAACACGCGAAAGGAAAACTCATGACACAAACACCACCAGCATCCGCAGTTGTCCTCTTTGACGGTACAGACCTCAGCAACTGGACAAGCCTCGACGGCAGCGCACCCGGTTGGGAAGTCGAAGGCGACGCAATGCTCGTCATTCCACGCACCGGCGACATCATCACCAAAGAAACCTTCACGGATCACTTCGTGCATATCGAATTCAGGTGCCCCGATATGCCTGAAGCCTCCGGACAAGCAAAAGGCAACAGCGGCGTATTCCTCCAAGGTCGATACGAAGTTCAGGTCTTGGACTCCTACGGTATTGACGTTCCCGGCATGGGCGACTGTGGCGCAATCTACAACCAGTTCGCACCGCTCGTCAACGCTTGTAAACCACCCCTCGAATGGCAGTCTTACGATATTACCTTCCGCGCACCGCGTTTCAACGACGCAGGCGAGATGACTGAAGGGCCACGCATCACCGTCATCCAGAACGGGTTGGTCATCATCAATAACGCGCAGCTGGCTGGGTCAACAGGCGGAAGCGTCGGCGAGGCTGCCGAGCCAGGGCCACTCCGTCTGCAAGACCACGGCAACGATGTTAGATACCGGAACGTCTGGGCAGTCCCACTCCCACTTGAAGGCTCGGATCAGTATTAAGGAGTTATCAGTTTTCAGTTTTCAGTTAAGAGGTGCTGTGGTTGATCAGGTGCCTCTTTAACTGATAACTGAAAGCGCAGCGTACTGAGTACTGACAACTATGAACCGACAACCAATAGAAAGGAATTCTCTATGGCAAATCAAGACCTACCGACAATTCCGAGACGACGATTGGGAAGAACGGAATTGAGTATCCCTGTCGTTCCATTCGGCACGCAGGGGTTCGGAAACAACTTCGGATTCGTCTCAGATGAAGACGCTATCGCACTCATCAAACACTCGATATCCATCGGTGTGAACCATTTCGATTGCGCACGCTGTTATGGCGATTCCTTACGGAAACTTGGGCTGGCGATGAAGGAGATCCCGCGCGAGGATGTCATTATTACCGGCAGACTCTGCTGCCACTCCGCCGCAGAGTGGGGCGGCTACGGACAAGGCAGACCTGACTATTCCGCCGAACGCACAATCGCTGACGTCGAAGACCAACTCCAAATTCTCAACGTAGACTACTTTGACGGGATGCTCATCCACGATCCCATAGAAATTGATCCCACCCTCGAAAAGGGTGGCACGCTTGACGGGCTGCTCCAGTGCAAAGCCCGTGGACTCGTGAACTACGTCGGATACGGCATGCGTCAGCACGATTTCCATCTCAAGGCGATGGCAACAGGCGATGTCGATCTCATCTTGTGCTTCAACGACTACAACCTCATCCGCCAGACCGCCGCTGACGAGGTGCTGCCCGCCGCCGCTGAAGCCGACATCGGTGTCATGAACGGCTGGTCGATCCTACGCGGTATCCTCACAGGCGTTGATATCGATGCAGAAATTGAACGTGGACGCTGGAAAAAAGAAGGTGATGTTGCAGCAGCGTACCCAATTTGGGAATGGTGCGTTGAAGAAGGAATCAGTCTGCTTCAACTCGCACTCCAGTTCTGTCTAAAAGAAGGGCGGATTCAAGGCAACAACATCGGGAGTCTCAACGTTGAGCAACTCGAAGCAAACGTCCGTGCCGCCAGCACACCGTTACCCGATGAAGTCTGGGAAAAATACGAAGCACGGTTTGGATAATTAGTTGTCAGTTGTCAGGGCGGTTTTTTCTGCGAAAAAACCTCTCAGCCGTCAGTAAAGAGCGGTTGGGATTACCGAAAGTTGTTGGGTGAATCTAATCCCTCTTTGCTGACTGCTGATGGCTGATGGAAACTATTCTTGCTGACTGCTGATCGCTGACGGCTGACGGCTGTTCTTGCTGACTGCTGACCGCTGACAGCCGACGGCTATTAACTCATCCAAAAACTTATGCGTCGCACGCGGAAGCGGATAATCCCGCAGTGCCGCAACCGCAACCCACTTTGCATCCCGCGGTCCATTCAACACGACCTCACCCGCCTCATAATCACACCGAAACACATCCACCACGATCTTAAAATGCGTAAACGCGTGCCTCACGCGCGTCAGATACCGCACATTCCTGACAGAGAGATTGACAACCTCAGCGATATTGCGAACACACGCCACCTCAGCAGTTTCACCATCAGCAATCTCACCACCGGGGAACTCCCAGAGTCCACCGAGCAGTCCATCAAGTTGCCGTTGCGTAATCAGTACCTCACCTGCCGAATTATAGATAACCCCAACAGCGAGAGAGTGTTCCGGTGTAGGTTTCGACTCGCGCCGTTTCGGAAACTCCTCCTGACGCATCGTGTCGAACGCCTCACAAAACGCATTCACAGGACACACCAGACACGTCGGCGACTGCGGACGACAGACCATTGCCCCCAACTCCATCATCGCCTGATTGAAAAGTCCTGGCGCGTCCCGATCCAAAAGCGCATCCGCTTTTTGTTGAAACAATTTCGCCGACTTCGCATCGTTAATCGGCGCATCCATCAGAAACAGGCGCGCCAACACGCGTTTGATGTTCCCATCCACCGCCGCGTATGGCGCGTTAAAAGCGATGCTCTGCACCGCCGCCGCACTATAATCGCCAACACCCGGCAACTTCCGAAAAGTCGCATAGTCCAATGGGATTTCCCCATCCAGTTCGTTCACGATAACCTGTGCCGCTTTGTGGAGATTCCGTGCCCTCGCATAATACCCCAACCCTTCCCAGACTTTCAACACATCTTGTAGCGGCGCAGCCGCCAAATCCTGCACACTCGGAAATCTCGCGATGAACTTCTCATAATAGTCTATAACCTTCTTAACCTGTGTCTGCTGGAGCATCACCTCAGAGACCCAAATCCGGTACGGATCGTCCGTATTGCGCCACGGCATCTCGCGCTGGTAACGTTCAAACCACACCAACAACGCATCCCGAAAATCTTGATAGTGTTTGGTTAATTCTTTCTTATCCATATCACGGCACTCAAATTAGCAGGCGCGGTTTGATGAAGTTTAAGAATTTAATTCGGTAATGCATCAAAAACCTCTTGGTAGGAGCGAGCTGTGCTCGCGATCTGTAAGAATTACCGAAATATTTATTTAATCTTCAAGCAACCGCGCCGATGCTCGTCAAAACCAGAGATGCAAAGGGGCATTGAAAAAAGATTACCTTAATCAGAACCCTCTTTCTGAAAACTGATAACTGATAACTGAAAACCATTCTACAGATCCACCGCAACCCGAAAACTGACGTTATGAAGCCCTCGAATCGGCTCATACGCCGCACGATTCGCACAACGCGCCGCAAACTCACCCCGTGCAATCCACGAACCACCCCGAATCACCTTCCGCCGACCTTCACTCGCACCCAACGGATTCTCATCAGACGAGTACTTATACGCCTCCATGTGAAACCAATCGAAGCACCAATCGTAAGCGTTACCCGCCATATCGTAGCACCCACAAGGACTCACACCCGACGCATAGCTCCCGACAGGCAGCAACCGCTTATTCCCCGACTCCGACGTATTCGCCCGACTCGCATCCCATACATCGCCCCAAGGATACTCACGAGCATCCGTGCCGCGCGCCGCTCTCTCCCACTCCGCCTCCGACGGCAACCGATACGCCACACCTTCCAGCGCACCGAGCCACTCCAAAAAATTGACAGCATCGTACCAACTCACCCCAACGACCGGAAAATCCGGCGCGTTGAAACGTTCATCGTCCCAGAACTCCGGAGGCGCGTACCCCGTCGCCTCCACAAACTCCGCATACTGTGCATTCGTGACCTGATACATACCGATAGCATAAGCATCAAGTCGGACGCTCCGTTGCGGTTCCTCTGGATCCGTCTTCCGCATCCCAGTCGGAATCGTCCCCATCGTAAACGCCCCAGCAGGAATATGGATTAAAGGGTAATCAAGTGTTTCAATGTGCATGTCAGGTGAGTCGTCTCTCTAATATAGCTTACAATTAACTGTTACTATAACACATCACCAGCCTCTGTTTCAATCTCTTGTTGTAGGCGCGAGTGTTTTTGCATAGGTATTTCTGCGAAAACCTTTCAGTTATCAGTTTGCCTTGCAGTGAGAGTTAAGATGTGACGTTAATGTGACGTTTAAAACGTCACATGTAACGTGCAGAAACTACGTGTGACGTAGGAATGTGACGTAATTTTGCGTTTTTTTTTTTGATAATTTTCTGATTTTTGCTGTAAATCCAGTCTCCATAGGCGTTTGTGAGCGTTTTTTGTGTGATTTCTCGTTTCCCACTCCTACGACCGTATAGGAATTTACGCGACGTTCCTCTAATTTAACAAAAACCTTTGACCTTTCGGCGAATCTATGGTATACTTAAAAATATCCTTCGTGTCTCGTATACCAACGATAATAATCGGAGAAAACGATGAGAAAAGAAGTCTCAGCAACGGAATTACAACAGAAACTTGGCGAATTGCTCGATGGTGTCTACCGCAACGGAGACCGATTGATTGTCAAAGATGCCAACAAGTCGCTTGCTGCCATTGTTCCCATTGAGGCCTACGAGGAGATGCTTCAACAGCGCGAGAAAGCCTTTTCAGTGTTGGATAGAATATGGAAAAAAGTGCCAGCAGTGAGCGAAGAAGAAGCACAAGCAGATATCGAACAAGCAATTGCCGAGGTGCGCACGGAGAAAGCGCGTAAGGGGACTCCAGACCTTTGTAGAATCGCAGGGCGGGATTTCTGAGTTTTCTAAACACACCAGCATTGACCCTGAAACCTTTTTGGAAGCATTATCTGGGGCGAATGCGCCGCTGTTGGACATGCTTAGGAGTATACTGAATACGCTTGAATGCCGGTTATCAATTGAACCCCAAGTCCGTGCAAACACCCGTTTTGAAAATCGCTACTGATTCACTGTAACCACGGAAAGTTATTCACGCTGCATTTTACACAGATTTCTCGGATCATTTAGAGAGTGAATTTTTTCTATTCATACTCAAACGGCGCGACATACCATTCCTCTTATATCCACGAGTCCGATTTCTTAACTTCACTTCACAAAAACCTGTTGTTTTTTTTTATTATTTATCGTATAATAAGTAATATGGAGAATTTTTTAATCACCAAACCCATAAGCCCACTGTACCTGACGAGTCTTTCTTTTTTCAAAGGTACCAGACATTCCATTTTGTTATTCGTTGTTTGAGAAAATTATTGAGGTAATAATAACAAAACTAACAGTGTTTTTAACTGGATTTATACTGATAGATTCGGACTTCAAGTGAACAATTTAATACACCTAATGTTAGGTTAGTCTTAATGAAATTTAAGTGGGATAAAAATAAAGCCGCGACGAACCTGTCGAAGCACAACGTGTCATTTGATGAAGCGAAAACTGTTTTCCGAAATCATTTTTATATTATTTTTGATGATCCAGTCCACTCTTCTGAGGAAGACCGATATATTATCATTGGTCAGTCAGTACAACGTAATTTATTATTTGTATCATTTACCGATAAAGAAAATGTGATTCGATTGATCTCCGCGAGAGAAGTTACTCCCAGTGAGAGACAAAAATACCAAGAAGGATGAAAGAAAATATAAGATTACTTTGTTCTTGATTTTTGCTGAAGTATGATTCACTCGATTAATACCAGCAAATACAACCTGCAAAGAGAAAGAAACTTATGAACAAGAATCACGCGATAGTTCAAGACGAACTTCGTCCAGAGTATGACCTAAGAAGTTTGCGGGTCCGGAAGTTAGGTCCTACGCGCAATCAGTTTGGTAACTTTATCAAGTTAGAATCTGATATTGCTGCGGTATTTCCAGATGATGCAACCGTTAACAAGGCACTCCGAGGTCTGATTCAAACCTCGAAAAAAAACAGTGAGACACCTTCCTTCCACTTAACCGGAAGGGTTGTAGACCAAACACCGAAGGGGTCCGGTAACTTCGTTGTCAAGTTAGAACCCGATGTTTTTGAAGCATTTCCAGACTATGCCTCTGTTAACAAGGCACTCCGAGGTCTGATTCAAACCTCGAAAAAAAACAGTGAGACACCTTCCTTCTACCTGCCAGCGAGGGTTTCTCCAAATCCAGTGGACATAGGATTTCCACACCTACAACCCGCTTAGCAATAAATTTCTGATTGGGGGAAATTGTATGAGAAAGGAGATTTTTCCTACTTATCCACTTAGCAACTATGAATCACCTTAAGGCATGTAAAAAAACATGAAAATTCAGTCCACATCTAATTTAGATAACATTAACTTTTCCTTCTCGGGCCACCAGACATTTCCTTTTAGGTACACGTGGTTGAAAAAAGGCGTTGATGCTGTAACAGATGACCCGATTATCTTTTCATCAGAAGACGCTTCTGTTACTTTAGGGGTCGGAAAAAACATGGTGGCTTCCATCCGGCATTGGTGTAACGTTGTGGGGCTTATTAGGACGGCCCCTTATGAACGTGGGCGGTTTGTTCCCACTCCCTTCGGCAAAGCCATTTTTGACGACAAAGATGGGTTTGATCCGTACCTTGACGACCCCGCCACTCTGTGGTTGATTCACTGGAAAATCGCAACGAATATTAATCAGGCAACCGCATGGTACTGGGCATTTAACATTTTAAGGGAAAACCAATTCGTATCCGATACATTCAAAACAGAATTGTACGAGTGGACACTGCAGCAAAAGGAATCCATGCGATCGGTCGCTGACAACACACTTCAACGAGATGTCCATTGCTTTATCCGAACCTATTGCCAGTCACGTCACAATTCTGACACCGCCGTAGCCGAGGAAACCTTTGATTGTCCGCTTGTTGAACTCAACTTACTCGCTGAATTGCCCGATAGAGATGGATACGAATTCCAACGAGGCGAAAAAGAATCGTTGCCGATTGAAATTGTCGTAGCAACGCTGGTTGCCTTTTGGGATGCTCGTTTCTCTGCAACTGCTGAAATGTCGTTTCGAGAATTGATGTATGACCCACTAAGCCCCGGACGAATCTTCAGATTAGACGAAAATACGATGATCTTGTATCTTGAAAGACTTGAAGACCTCACCGATAGTGCGTTACGATATGACGAAACTGCTGACCTGAAACAGGTTTCTCGACATAAGGATCTAAATCCGATGGAATTTTTAGAGAGATATTATGGATAATGTTCCCTTATCAGATCTCTTCCAAGTTAAAGGGCGTTTCCAGCGTTCAGTTCATCTCGAACGCGACTTCTATACGGAAAACGCCTTAGATGGATACGTTTTGACCGCTACTGCACGGGAAACGTTATCACGAGTCATTTCAACGCTTGAAAATGAAGCGTCATCAAAGGCGTGGTCGCTCACTGGCCCCTATGGGTCAGGAAAATCAGCATTTGCCCTCTTCGCCGCAAAACTCCTTGGAAACCCTGATGCTCCTACCACTCAACAGGCACTAGAAGTGTTGAGAGTTGCGGATGTTTCGCTTTATGAGCGATTTGTGAGTCCAAATGGAAACGGGAAAAAAACACTATCAGGGTTTTGTCCCGTGCTCATCTCTGGAGAACGCGCGTCACTCTCACACAATCTCCTAAGAGGTTTAAGGCATAGACTCACCTTTTCCAACGACACAGTAACTTCCACTTCATTGTTACAGGACCTCGAAAATCTGTTGGAAACAGTAGAAAATGGAATGCCCTCATCTGCCTCAGAAATCACTGTCCTATTTGAGTCAGCAACGCATGAGATTTGTGAATCCGGCGGCTCAGGTCTTCTACTTGTGATCGACGAACTCGGAAAGTTTCTCGAGTACGCCACACAACACCCGGCACAAGGGGATATGTTTGTTCTACAGACACTTGCCGAATTTGCAGACCGAAGTGCGAAAACGCCACTCTTCTTAATAACGATTCTTCATCAGGCTTTCGAACTCTATGCTGAACGCGTCGGTAAATCACAACAAGAAGAGTGGGCAAAAGTTCAAGGAAGATTCGAGGATATTGCTTTTTCAGAATCTACAGAACAGGTCCTCCATTTAGTTGGAACAGCATTAGAAAGGTGCTCAGAAGTTTTCCAGAAGAACAACTTGAATACAGCAATTGACTTAGGACTTAAGCCGCGTCAACTTGACGAAAACGAATTTATTTATTTATTAGAGAGTTGCTTACCGCTTCATCCGACGGTGGCACTCCTTATCGGTCCGCTTTTCCGGCGGTTCGCACAAAACGAACGTTCTCTCTTCGCTTTCCTCAGCTCAAATGAACCAAACGGACTACAAGATTTCTTATCCCTTCAACATTACGATGGCAGTTCTCTACCTACGTTCTCGCTTGCGGATCTGTACGACTATCTCAATGTTACACAAGGGAATCGGCTCTACACTACATATAATGGCAAGAAGTGGGCAGAAATTGAATCTGCTATAAATCAATTGTCAGATCCCGCTCCTATGGTACTCCAACTCATTAAAACCATTGGACTACTCGGAGTTGTTGGCGAAGCAATTCCCAACCTGAAAGCCTCAGAGCGGTTGCTCTATTACGCGCTAGACGATAACACAGAAGAATTTGCCAATGAATTTAAGAACGCCCTCTCAATTTTGAAAAGCCGCTCAATTGTCACCTACCGTCGTTACAATAATATTTACGCGCTTTGGGAAGGAAGCGACATAGACATTGAGGTAAAACTCCGTGAGGCATCAACGCACGTTGACACCAAAGCCCCACTCGCCACCAATTTGTCACACTATACCTCAACACGTCCCCTCGTCGCCCGAAGGCATCTATTTGAAACCGGTACGTTGCGCTACTTTACTGTCCGGTACACCGATCTTGAAAACTTTGACGCAAACTTGAAAGAACCATTCGGCGATGCGGATGGACTTCTGCTCTATGCACTACCTGCAAACGAACAAGAAGTCGCACAACTGATTGAAACAGCGTGTGAAATAGATACCGTAAAGCACCAAGCGACGTTAATTGCCATTCCAAATTCCATCGGTTTTCTGAATGATGCTGTAACTGAACTCGTCCGTTTACGTTGGATTGAGGAAAACACACCTGAACTCGACAGTGATGCAGTTGCGAGACGTGAACTCTCCGCACGGATGATAGAAGCAGAAAAAGAAGTATCTGATAGGTTAACAAACATTTTTGAGGGAGGCAGTGAGGGTTCTTGTACATGGTATCATATGGGGCAACCTGCAAGTATTAACTCGCCAAAATCAAGGAACACATATCTGTCAAAAATCTGTGACGATATTTACGACAAGACGCCTCTTATTCGGAACGAACTAATCAATCGACGTAAGATCTCTGGTGCTGTAACAACCGCACGAAAGAAATTAATTCAAGCTATGCTTGAAGACAGTGCTAAGAAAAACCTAGGTTTCACCGGTTATCCACCCCAGATGAGTATCTACCGTTCCCTCTTATGGAATACAGGCATACATCGCGAAGTCTCAGGTGTGTGGGGATTCCATCCACCAGAAACACTAAATGATAATGGTAGAATGGTAGCTACATGGGAAGCAATTGAAGCGTTTCTTGTCAAGTGTGAAAGCGATCGACAACCCGTCGAAAATTTCTATCAATGCCTCAAGGAGCCGCCATTAGGCCTAAGGGAGGGTCCACTCCCAATTCTCTTATGCGCTGTGATGCTTCATTACAAAACAGAAGTCGCGCTCTATGAAAATGGATCCTTTATTGCTGATTTGTCAATGCCGGTCCTTGAAAGGCTACTTAAAGCACCACATCAATTTGAACTAAAGCGGTTTCGGATGGCCGGTATCCGTGCGGATGTATTCGCACAATTTTTGCAGATGCTCAACCAACCGGTGAAAACCGAAAAGCTAGATCTGTTAACGGTGGTCACGCCGCTCATGCGCTTTATTGCGCAGCTCCCGAAGTACACATTAGCAACACACGAATTAAGCGATAGAGCGACAAATCTCCGTAAAGTTGTTCAGACCGCGCGTGAGCCTGATGAGCTTCTTTTTAAACAGTTACCAGATGCCTTCGGTTTCCCCCCTTTTGATGCAGAAACAGCAACAGATGCAAAAGTAGTCTCGGATTTTTTCAACACACTGCAAGAAGCATTATCCGAATTAGAACAGGCTTATGACCATTTACTAAATTCAGTTGAGCAGCTGCTCGTAGAAGCCTTCAATTTGAGTCCCGAAAAAGAAAAATTCCGCGCAGAATTGGCTGCCAGAGCTGAGCCCTTGTTGGAAGTAACAATCGACACTGAACTCAAAGGCTTTTTAATCAATGTTTATAGTGCTGGACATGATTTCACGAGTTGGCTTGAGGCAATCGCAACCCTTCTTGTCAAAAAGCCGCCTGCATCATGGGTAGATTTGGACAAAGCACAATTTGAAAGTAACCTCTCTCAACTTGCAAGGAAATTTCGGCACTTTGAAGCGGTGTCATACGAAAAACAGAAGCACACTGAATCATCGGCAGGCAAACTAATTCGGATAGGTATTACAAGGCCCAACCATCCTGAACAGGAGCAGGTTGTCGCTTTACCGGCCACAACCGAAGAACAGGCTAACAAAATAGAACAGGAAATTGAGCAAGTGTTTGATAAATTTGACGTAGATGGAAATTCCGAATTTCGTCTCGCCATCTTAGCACGTATCTCACAAAAATTGATGGAAGAGGAAAAATAAATCGCACAGTTTGACCTTTTGGCACATATATGTTATGATTATAAAAAGTAAACGACTACCTTGGGAGAAAACATGGGACAAAAAACACGCCATCTGCTCGGTCTCTCTGGAGGAAAAGACAGTTCCGCACTCGCCGTTTATATGCGGGACAGGGTGCCGGAGATGGAATACTTCTTTTCTGATACTGGTAAGGAATTGCCGGAAACTTATGAGTTTTTGGACCGGTTAGAAGTATTCCTCGGCAAACCTATTGTGCGCCTCAATATGGACACTGATGCCAGCAGAAACCGAGATTTCGATCACTGGTTGACGCTTTATGGAGGCTTGCTGCCGTCTTCACAAGTCCGTTGGTGCACCGTTAACCTTAAAATAAGACCTTTCGAAGAATACATCGGCGAAGACAGAGCATATCACTACATTGCTATCCGCGCCGACGAAGATCGCATCGGTTACAAACCTCCAAAGACCTCCGCCCATCGTAACATTGAACCCAAATACCCGTTCAAAGAGGACGGCATCACTAAAGAGGATGTCTATCAAATTCTGGAGGAAAGTGGACTCGGGTTACCTGACTATTACAAATGGCGAACGCGTTCTGGGTGCTACTTCTGCTTCTTCCAGCGCAAATCCGAGTGGGTGGGACTGTTAGAGCAGCATCCAGACCTCTTTGAACTCGCCAAAGAATACGAGAAATTCAACCCAGAGACGGGAGAACGGTTCACGTGGTGCCAAGGTGAAAGTTTAGAGGAGTTATCCGATCCAGAACGGGTAGCGGAGATCAAGGCAAATACTGAAAAGGCTATGGCATCTAAGAAAACAGCGAAACCGAATCGTCGTCTAATAGAGATCCTCACGGATGTCCACGACGATGAGGATGACGAAGAACCGTGCCTGATTTGCCATAAGTAATGCCGAACAGCCTTTTGGTTATTGTAAAAAAGACAGCAAATAATTGAATTAAGACATATTATGCGCTATGGTTGGACACTTGAAAAACAGCATTGGGATAATCTGCTGAAAGTCATGAGCGGAACTTGTTGGTCGCGTACGAGATTAGATCCTTTGTACCAAGATAATGTTCCAGAGGGTCCAGGTGTGTATGCAATATGTCTTAAACTCAGAAAGGTGAATTTCAATCAATACCCGTTTAAAAATTTGTATGAAATCATTTATGTCGGTAGATCAGAGGACTCTATCCGGGAACGATTTCTTAGGCACTGCAACAAACCTAAGAGAGGTGTGAAAGAGGCAAAAGAATGTTTCAGTGATAACCTTGAATATTGGTATACTGAAATAAATTCCAATCAGGTACAGGAACTTGAGGCACATCTAATAAAATGTTTTGGTCCACCAGCCAATCGCAAACAGGAAAGCATTCCTGCAAGGACAACAGAAGGTCGCCCCGCTTGATGTTTACTAACTTTCAAATCTAATGGAGATTTATACTAATGAATCTTTATCCAGCTTTATGTTCAAAAATGGGTGCTTGGAATTACTATGTCGTGAAAATGAGTGCTCGCGAATTGGCTGATAATGTCCAACTCGCTTCAGCAGTATACTACGAAAGTTCTTCTGACGAAGAAATTCAACTTACCTTGGACGAGGAAATCCAACGTACTCTGAGAGACAGTGAGGATATTGTAGAATATTTAAAACGTCAACCGTATCGCTTCTTTTCCTCAATCGTTGTCGCTGCGCTCCATGGAAACCCGAGATTCTATCCGGTCGAGATCACTGAAGATCCGCAATTTATAATTTTTAGCGAGGATCAACGGCTTAATGAAGCATTCGGCCTCTTGAAGTTTGACGGCACTCAAAAATACTACGCCTTAGATGGCCAGCACCGCCTGTCAGCAATTAAAACCCTTCTAGGTCCTCCATTGTCCGATGGAGCTCCTAAAGATTTTGAGAGCGACGAGTTTTCTGTCATTGTCGTTGTACCAAATCAAACAGATTCTAATGAAACTTTTATGCAAAAGTATCGCCGACTATTCTCAAACCTTAATCGCTACGCCAAAAAGACAGATAATGCAACAAACATTATTATGGATGAAGATGATACATTTGCTATTCTTACAAGACGATTAATCAACAAAAATCCGTTCTTTAAATCACCTGAAGGACGACAAAAGCATTCAACACGGATCAAGACAAAGACCAAAAATCTCACGGTTAACGACCCGCACTTTACTAGTCTTGAAACCTTGTATGGGATGAATATCACTTTGCTGAAATCACAACAGAGAGAAACTACGGGGTGGGGACCTACCAGTGCAGAAGGCGAGGATGAAAATACTTTTAAAAGATTCCGTCCACCCGAGGAATACATTGAAAGCCTCTACGAAGAATTGGAAATGTATTGGAAAGCCCTGCTCGCTGAGCTGCCCGTGCTCCACAATGTACCTACTACCAAAATGCGAATCCATGAACTTCCAGAGGTAAAAAATGAGGATGGAACCGATCACCTATTGTTTTGGCCAATTGGACAGCAAATGCTAGCAGAAATCGTGAGAATTTTACTCGACAAACGCCTTCCCGATCCCGAAAATCCCACCCCTGACGCTGTCCGCGAAGCATTAGTCGGACTTGGACAACTAGAATGGAGATTGCATCATGCCCCTTGGCGTTACTTCTTATTAATTCACAATACAGCAGGCAAGTGGGCTATGCGAAATGAGCAAAGAGCAGGAACAATTCGTTGTGGTCGTAGAATTCAACAATGGGTCATAGGACTAGATGAACTTGATCAAAACGAAGTCAAAGATCTTAAAGAACTCTGGACATCCTTACTAATTCCAGCACAACCTGACGAAGAATGCAACCAAATGTGGCAACAAGTTGAAAAAATGAAGTCCTCTATATCCGGATAATTCATTAATTGTTGTGAAATTGATACTTGTTTAACAGACATGTCATCATTAAGCTGATGAAAATCATTCTGAGTATAAATTTTCCATACATCAGTGGGGAATTCATGGATATTGTCCCTAATATCCATTAACACTGGAGACTTTACAATCCGAAACTATCAAACCTAATAGAGGGTAACGTTTTTATGAATATGTATCCAGCCTTACGTTCACGAATGGGCACATGGGACTATTATACTGTCAAAATGAGTGCCAGCGAACTAAGCCAAAATGTAAAGTACGCTTCCGAAGTCCATGATGATCGCACACTTGATAGAGCAATTCAGCGAGTATTAGATGAAAGTAGAGTAAAGAAAGATATTGTGGAATATTTGAAACGTCAGCCGAACCGTTTCTTTTCCTCAATTGTCGTTGCTGCACTTGAGGGCAATCCAAAATTCCATGCTGTTGAGGTTACAGCAGATCCACGTTTCACACTTTTTCGTGGTGATCGTCGGCTTAACGAAGCATTCGGTGTCTTGCAATTCGACGGAACTCAAAAATACTATGCCTTAGACGGTCAGCACCGCTTATCAGCAATTAAAACATTGCTGGATCGAACTGACTCTGCATCCGATGGAGCACCTGCTGATTTTGAAAATGACGAAATTTCTGTTATCGTTGTTGTGCCGAGTCAGAACGAACCTAATGAAACTTTCATGCAAAAGTATCGCCGCCTCTTTTCTAATCTCAATCGCTATGCTAAACCGATGGATCAGGCAACTAACATCATTATGGACGAAGACGACACATTTGCTATTCTCACACGACGATTGATTACTGATCACACTTTCTTTCACACAGATGCTCGTAGACAGTTAGAATCGGATAGAATTAAGACTACAAAGGGCAAAAATCTCAAAACTGGAGATTCATATTTTACCAGCATTGAAACGCTGTATGAAATGAATATTAGATTGCTGAGTTCATCAAACAGAATTTCCACAGGATGGGGACAAGGTAGTGATGAAGGTGCCGATCTGAAAACCTTCAAAAAATTTCGTCCACCTGAGGAATACATTGATAGCCTCTACGACGAATTACTGATATATTGGGAGGGACTACTCGCTGAACTTCCTATCCTTCATAACGATCCGATGAAAATGCGCTTCCATGAGATTACAGATAGGAAAGATAAAGATGGAATGGATCACCTACTGTTTTGGCCCATCGGACAACAGATGCTGGTAGAAATAGCACGAGAACTGCTCAATAGACGACTCCCTGATCTTGAAAACCCTACTCCTGACACTGTCCAATATGCGTTGAAAGGACTGAACAAATTGGAATGGCAGCTCCATCAAGCTCCGTGGCAGTATTTCTTATTAGTTCCTACTGTAACCCGAACTGGACAGCGTAGGTGGGTGATGCGAAGTGAAGAACGTGCTAACGCTGTCCGTTGTGGTCGTATAATTCAACAGTGGATTCTGGGTTTAGAATATGAAGATGAAGATTTTGCCAAGAATCTGAAAAACCAGTGGAAGAATTTTCTAATGTCAGCACCACCTGAAGAGGAAATTGATGAGTTATGGCAACAGGTTGAGGACCGGAAATCGACTATGTCTTGGTAAATCATTAGTAGCGGAGTGTCTTGACCCCAAGACAACTGTTATAGATCAGTTTGTCGCCCTTTCTTCAATAGGGACGGCATTTTTATGGCAAAGGGCAAGATAGAAAGATTCATTAGAGTGCAATTCATTACATACTGAAAAAAATTGGGAAGCCACTCACTATTCCCATTTTTGGCGAAGTTCGGAAACAGTGTCAGAGGTGCGGACACCGGCAAATGTCCACACATTTTCAAACCCTACCATAAACACCCACCAAAAAACCAAATATTTCCCTTGACTTTATACTTTATATATGATATACTTAAAATATATTATATTATATTATGAGTATGATAACATCAAAATCAAAACAACCTGCGGAAACATTCGCAGCATTTCGCAAGGAGATAAAACCATGAACACAGAACACCAGAACCCAAAAACACAGTTACCACCCGCAATTGAAGAGAAACCGCTCGTTTATGACGACATAGAACTTGAAGAAGTCCGAGAAGTCGCAGCCTTGCCACCCATCCAACTCTCACCCGACGAGATAGAATACGCCATCTCACTTTTCGCCAGAGGGTTCGCACGCGGCGATGTCGTCATCGGGATTATAGAGCAATTCCCCGAACGGTACACCCAAGATCGCGCAGATGATACATTCAGAAAAAGACTCTCCGATAGACTTCGGATCTGCGACCCAAGCAGTGCCGTCTTCGCAAAAAGCCGGTTTAAAACCCTTTACGACCTGCACCAAGAACACATCCGTGAGACACTCGGGATCACTTATGCCCGGATGGACACCCTCTTGAAAGACACACTCCGCGAACGCGTCGAAGCACAAATAGCGCGGTTGGAAAAGATTGACGCAAAAATTGAACATTTACACGAACTTTATAACCGTTACCAGACAGCACACGCAGAAGCCAGAATGCAAGAGGTACGGGACGACGCTTTCCGAAATCTCTACGCCACAGATCAATCGCTGGTGAAATGGTATGACCTCCGGTTGAAGGAAGAACAGCACTTGATGAAATTATTTATCTCCCTCAAAACACTGGAAGCAAAACTCGCAAATGTCTCAAGACTACACATCGCGTATACGCCACAGGAGTGGTAACCCACAAAGGAAACTTTCAATGCCAGATGATAGAGACCGACGCGATGAGAACAGGTAGAAATAACCCAAGTTGCTACTAACAAATGTTGGTGTTTTGGCTTAAGAAACACCCAAGCAAAAACGGTATTTCAGCGGATTTCCAAAGCCTTTTTCAAGTCATTTCTTCACCCCGTAGGGGTGCTATGTCTATAGAAACGGCGTATTTAAGCGACCGCACTCCGTAGGAGTGCTATGTCTATAATAGGTGGCAACTCGCGTTAGAAATACCAGAAAAACGATGCCCAAAGAAACCCGCGAATGCGGGGTCATTCAATTGTCCGTTTTGGGTGTTGTCCTTTTCGCATTCGCAGATGATAATACTTAATTTATGTTATGTATTATGAAAAAACGCTGAAATTTTCGCTGGATTTCGCTGGATTTCGCACCGGATCCTGCAAAAAAAGACATCCAATCCAATAATTTCTTAAAATTGAATGGTCCTGCCACTAATGGTATAATAATTGACATCCGTCCTTTAGATATGTTATCATTTTCATATTAACTCGGATTAGGGGCACGAAAATGAAGGAACCCTTGCACATGAGAGATCAACGCACGCTTTTCGATCTGACGCAAGACGGCACCCAAAAATTGGAAAGCCGTTTGAACTGGCAACTGTTAGACGGTTTACAACAAAAGCCGCGCCGCAATCTATTATTGGGGAATGGGACACAAAATGACCATTAACGGAATTTTCTTTGACTTATACGGGACACTCTTGGTGTACGGAAATATGGATGCCGCATGGTCTGATTGGTTAAACGAATTTCATAAACAACTCAGATTGCACGGATTGACGCGTTCAATTGAATCATTTGCTAAAAGCTGCGATCAGTTTTTCGGTAAAAACGAACCAACACCGCAGCAACACAATATGACGGTGTTTGAACAACGTATCCAAAACCTCTGCTCCGATTTAAAACTGAATCTAACCGCTGAAGATATAACAGAGATCGCAAACAAAATTGCCAGTGCTTGGCAAAAACATATACCGCTCGATGCTGAGGCATTACACGTGCTGCAAACACTACAGCGTTCCAAAAAACTCGCCCTCATTTCCAATTTCGACCATCCACCGCACGTTCATTCCGTTCTCAGCGAACTCGGTCTGACACCCCTTTTCGATTCGGTCGTTATTTCCGCTGAGGTGGGTATCAAGAAACCGGATCCACGAATATTTGATTCGGCTCTTGAGCAGACGGGGATGAAGCCTGAAGAAGTTGTTTATGTCGGAGACACAGAAGACGATACGAAAGCCGCCCGCGATGCTGGTATTGTCCCGATACTGATACAAAGGGAAAATGACGGCAACGCTTTTGACTTCAACGTCGATAAAGATAGTTTAGGGAAAAAAGAGTTCACACTTGATGGGAGAACAATAACCAAACTCTCCGAACTCACAACACAGTTTATTTGATCTCACACCCGCTGACCGCCAGAACGAAAGGAGTTCGTACACATGACAGGTGAAGAAAAATTTCAGGTAGACCTTGAAGGCTACCTCGTCATAAAGAACGTCTTGACCGACGACGAAGTCGCCGAGATGAACGACATCATTGATAACGGAGACCGCCAAGGACCACCGAGTCTCTGGGGTGAACCCTTCAAACGGCTCATCGACCATCCGACAATCCTGCCGTATCTCATTGATCTATTAGGTCCGCACGTCCGACTCGATCACGATTACTCTCTCTTTATGCAGAAAGGTCAAGGACGCGGCGGGTTGCACGGCGGCGAGGACGGTGGACGCGCCGGTGGACACGTCGGCGATCACTGGTATAAATACCGAGACGGTCACATGCGGAACGGATTGTCTGTGATGACATACAACCTCGCGGACGCACCCGCAGGCGCAGGCGGATTCGCCTGTATCCCAGCGAGCCATAAGAGTAACTTCGCACCGGAAATCCCATCGGAAGTACGCCGATTCGAGCGTCCCGCGCACTACGTCGTCCAGCCGCCCGTCGAAGCCGGAGATGTGCTGTTCTTCACCGAAGCACTCATTCACGGGACGATGCCCTGGACAGCCGACCATGAACGCCGGTCGTTGCTCTATAAATACAGTCCCGGACACTCCGCGTGGTCGAGCAACTACTACGACATCAGCAAATATGAGGGGTTAACCGAGCAACAGCAACGGATGCTAATGCCACCCTCCATCGGCAGACGACCCCGCGTCATAGATCCGGATTAAAAAGGACTGGAAATCTATATATTGTAATCAATGTTCAGTTATCGGTGTCAGACGCTCTTTGCCGACAGCCGATTACTGATAGCCGATAGCCAATCCCCTGACGGCTGATAGCCAAACAAAAGGAACTACGACCATGACAGGTGAAGAGAAATTTCAGGTAGACCTTGAAGGTTACCTTATCATAAAGAACGTCTTGACCGACGATGAAGTCGCCGAGATGAACGACATCATCGATAACGCAGAACGTCAGGGACCCCCAAGCCTCTGGGGTGAACCCTTTAAAAGACTCATTGATCATCCGAAAATCCTGCCATATCTCATAGACCTATTGGGTCCGCACGTCCGTTTAGATCACGACTATGCCATCTTTATGGAAGAAGGACAGAAAGGCGGTAGACTGCACGGCGGTGAAGATGGCGGTAGACCCGGCGGTCCCGAAGGCGATCACTGGTACAAATACCGCGACGGTATCATGCGCAACGGCTTATGTGTGATGACCTATAACTTAGCCGATGCCCCGGCAGGTGCGGGCGGGTTCGGTTGTATTCCCGGAAGCCATAAGAGCAATTTCTTGCGGGAGATCCCGTCAGAGGTCTGCCAATTTGAACGTTCCACGCACTACGTCGTCCAACCCGCTCTGGCAGCAGGGGACGTACTCTTCTTCACAGAAGCACTCGTCCACGGGACAATGCCCTGGACAGCGGAACATCAACGCCGATCATTGCTCTATAAATACAGTCCCGGACATTCCGCTTGGTCAGGACACTACTACGACATCAGTAAATACGACGGGTTAACGGAACAACAGCAACGGATGCTGATGCCACCCTCCATCGGCAGAAGACCACCAGTCATTGAGCCAGATTAAAAAACCAAAAGGTCTGTATATAGTAACCCAATTTGCTACCAAGGATTTTTGGGGTTTTTGCTTGGGTATTTCTGCGTATTGTAACACAGTTTTTCGGACATTGTCTTCACCCCGTAGGGGTGTTATATCTATAGAAAATGGTATATTCAAGCGACCGCACCCCGTAGGGGTGCTATTGCTTCGCAGTGAGAATAAACAAGGGGCAACTTGCCTTATAGTAGTTGGTTATCCATATAAGAAACCTCTTTGCTGACAGCCGATGGCTGACGGCTGATAGCCAACCGCTGACAGCGAAACAAAAGGAACTACAACCATGACAGGTGAAGAAAAATTTCAGGTAGACCTTGAAGGTTACCTCGTCATAAAGAACGTCTTGACCGACGATGAAGTCGCTGAGATGAACGATATTATCGACAACGGTGAGCGTCAGGGACCGCCGAGTCTCTGGGGTGAACCCTTTAAGCGGCTCATTGATCATCCGAAAATCCTACCGTATCTCCTTGAGTTATTAGGTCCACACGTCCGACTCGACCACGATTACGCCATCTTCATGGAGGAAGGCCCACAGATTAATGGATTGCACGGTGGCGAAGATGGCGGTGGCCCCGGTGGACCCGAAGCGGATCACTGGTACAAATACCGCGACGGCATCATGCGCAACGGTTTATCCGTGATGGCTTACAACTTAGCAGATGCCCCGGAAGGTGCAGGCGGATTCGCCTGTATTCCAGGAAGCCACAAGAGCAATTTTTTGCGGGAAATCCCATTAGAGGTGCGGCGATTCGAGCGTCCAACACACTACGTCGTCCAACCGTCCATCAAAACAGGGGATGTCGTCTTTTTCACCGAAGCCCTCGTTCATGGAACAATGCCGTGGAAGGCAAAACATCAACGGCGGTCGTTGCTCTATAAATACAGTCCCGGACACTCCTCATGGTCGAATATCTATTACGACATCAGCAAATACGGCGAGTTGACGGAACAACAGAAACGGATGTTGTTGCCGCCATCCATTGGCAGTCGCCCGCGCGTTATAGATACGGATTAAACAAGGTTAGTTCATTTATGCCCGAGGCCGGTAGTATAGCGAGCACAACTCGCCCCTACGGGACTCAATTGACTCGGTTTTCAGTTGCTTGTGATGGGTTCTCTTATCACAAAAATCACAAAAATCACAGTTCAGAATTAATAACACGAGTGCGGTTAGGAAACCACACCATAAGTGTCAATTTAAGAAAAATAACCGTCGCGACCTCCAGGCCGGTAGGTTCGGTTTCCCAACCGAACCGGATTCTACGCGGAAACCTTGATAACTTCAAAAACCTCTTCAGTCCTGTAAGGACGATATGTTTATAGCAGCGGTATCAAGTAAGGACCTTAGCCCTGTAAGGGGTTTTTGATAGGGTGTTTCTTCAGTATGTTTATATCTACTCGACAAAATGCCATTAAAGTCGCTAAATTGACACCTATGGTGCGGTTAGGAAACCACACCTACCGGGTCTGGAAACAGAGAAGGAACATATAAATGCCAAAAGTCCAACTCACTGGAAACCAGAGCGATTTCCTTAAAATTGTTGTCGCAGCGACAGGTCGCGGTGATATCGAAACTGTTTGCCAACTGCTTGACGATAACCCCGCTTGGATTCACACCGTCGGTTCGCACGGTCGGACGATGTTGTGGGAAGCGGCATATCGCGGGAAATTGGAGATGGTGCAATTCCTCTTTGAACGCGGTGCCGACATAAACCTACCCGGTTGCTATCATATCCAACACCGCCTTGAGATAACACCCTACTGTGTCGCACGCTACGAAGGACGCGACCTTGTGGCAGACTATCTACTTCAACACGGCGCGACAATCGACATCCACACCGCCGCCTACCTTGCCGATTACGATACTGTCCGCTCGCATCTTGATAACGACCCAAGTCTCGTCAATAGTGCCTATCTTCAAGCCGTCATGCTACCTGCGGGAAAACCGCACACCTTTGAGCACCGAAAAACGGCGTGGGCAACGCCGCTCTGCTATGCGATCAGGGGCGAAGACCCGGCAATCGTTGAATTGCTCATCTCGCGAGGGGCGACAATCGAACCCTATAGCGAACGCTTTCTGGATTACGCCGTCTCAGGGAACCGGATAGAAATTACCGCGTTATTACTCAAGAATGGGGCGGATCCGAACAAAGCACCACGGATCCTGGACGACGGTTCCGAAATGAGCAAGCTCCTCGAAAGTTACGGTGCCCCACCGAAAGACATAAACGATCAGGGTGACATGGGATGGCCCATGCTCGTTTACGCCTGCCGGGGCGATAACGGCGAGCATCCAGACGAAATTCTGAGGCTGTTGGAACTCGGTGCTGATATCGATGTACGGAATTACAAAGGAAAAACGGCGTTACACTATGCCGCGAAAGCAGGCTTTTTCACAGTCATCAATCTGCTCATCGAAAAAGGTGCCACGGTTGATGCCCTCGATAACAACAGCGAAACCGCACTGTTTGAAGCGATCCGATCAACAATAAAGGACAGCGAAAAACAGCGCGCAGCAATCGAAGCACTCCTCGTCAAAGGTGCGGATCCAAACTTTAAGAATAGGAAAGGTCTGACACCGCTGCAAGTCGCGCAGCGGATGCGAAGGGCAGACGCAGGAAAAATCGTTGAATTGTTGCGAAAATACAAGACTGACGGTTGAAAGCCGACTGCTGACGGCTAATCATAATGAAAACACCTTACACACGCGAGAGACTCATTCAAGACTTCACCAATCTCGGCATTGAAAAAGGGGACACCCTCTTCATCCACTCATCTTTCAAAAGTCTGGGTCCCGTTGAGGAGGGGGCAGGCACAGTCATCGCTGCATTAGAAGAAACCGTCGGACAAGACGGGCTGATTCTGATGCCGACCTTCAGCCTCTTACCGAGTCGGGAAGAACGCGTCGCATCGTGGGATGTACCAACAACCCCCTCTACAGTCGGATGGCTGACAGAGTTTTTTCGGCAGATGTCCGGCACCTATCGCTCCGACCACTACTCCCACGCCGTTGCTGCACGCGGAAAAAACGCTGAAGCGTTTGTGGCAGATCACCACCGACGTGAAGGCTATCAATCGCCATGGGATCTCCACCCATGGGGAAAGACTTACGGCACGCACTCACCGATGTTCCGCGCTTACAAGGCGAACGCTAAACTTCTCATGATTGGTGTCGATTACAACACCTCGACCTATATCCATCTCGTTGAGGTTATCTATTGGAACAAACGTCTTGCGCAAGACACACAGGCAACGTTTATCGGGCTGAACCGTCCGAAACTCGGCGCGTTTTGGGACGCACTCGGCGAATTAAGACAAGGCAAGGTGGGAGATTCAGGCTGTCGGTTGTTCCACATCAAAACCTACGTGGACACACTCTTGGCAGAGGTAGAACATAACCCCGAACCGTATGTCAGGTGAGAGATTGGATGCCATTCCTGTTCTCAATCTGCTCTGACATTCCTATCTTCCCCTTGACGCGTCGCCATCATTTCTATATCAAACCCCTCTTTCCGAATACACTGATCGAAGTAGAGGAGTGTAGCACCAATCACCCAAATCGGCATTGTAAACGTGTCAATCCCTAAGTTGATAAGGTGCATTAGCGCGTAAGAGAGACGCAACCCGGACAGTGTTGTAGGAAGTTCCCACAGTGCCATCCACTGTATAGTTTCCCTAAAGTTTCCTATATCTTCAAGTCCTATAAGAATAAATAGAAACGCAAAAACAGTGCGGAGTATAAAACCGATAGCGAAAGAAAGTAGGAATATCGCCAGCACTGTGCCAATAATCCGCCATCGCGTGCCCTTGACTAACCCTCCGCAGCGTTTCAGCCCACTCCACACGGATACCACTTCCATATAGGTAGTTAAGATGTAGAAACACCAATAACCTACAAAGAGAATCGTGATACAAGCCGCTGTCAATAGGTAACTAAGACCGATAGCAGTAATCCAGAGACTGTCCTCTGCAAGAGGTGCCAGAAATACTCTTATTAAGAGGACAAAGATTGTTAGCAAGCAAATTAAAAGAAGTCCCCAAACTAATGCTAAAATAAGCGAACCGAAGAAACATTGCCAAAATTGTCGTACCGCTTGCCCAAGCACAATCCCTGTCTTAATAGGCTTTCCCAGATAGACTTCCGCAACAGCAAAAATCAAGGCACTTCCCACGAAAACAGAAACACCAAAGATTGTAAGAATAACTGGCACCCAGATGATTATCTTCGCGCCTCGTCCTAACGCATCGTCCAAGAAAAAGATTGAAACTCCTATGAGCATCACGATGAAATAACCGGAGGCTATTCCAAGCAATGAACGGAAATGTGCACGATAGAGGCTAAATACCGCATCCAGGAGTTCGCCAAATCCCATTGTTTGCAGTTTTCGGAGTCCATTATTCGTTGGCTCTGGCATGACTATTTCCTTAACTGTTTCAGGGCGTTTGCGGGGTCTTAAGCGCGTAGACCTCTTCTAAAAATTTCTCGTAATCCACCGAACCGCTGCCCCCCATCTTTTCGATGATAGGAGCGGCTATCGTCCGTGCCAACTCTGAGCGGCGAACTTTTGGGAGGGTTCCCCGACGCACAAGATACTCCCGCATCGTACCCAACTCGGTCTCTGTAACCAACTCAGGTCGGATCCAAGCCGCATAGTCAAATACTTGCGGTGAAATATTGAGAGCGGATGCCGCTGCCTTTGCGTTCACACCTGTAAGTTTCAGGTCCGTACGCGCCGTTTTAACGACGAGTGTCCCAGCAGCCAAGTCCCCCAATCGCTTCCAGTCGTCGGTGATGAGCATCACCATCAATCCGGCACCATAAAAGAAGGGAAGGAAATCAACCACTCGTACCAGATTACGGATCGCTGAATCCGCAAAACCGATCGGGTAGCCACCGTCTTTGATGACACGCAGTCCGAGCGCACGTTTTCCCGGTGATTGACCGTTCGTTGTAACTTCAAAAACCATGTAATAACCCCAGAAGAGGGCGAAGACGATGATACCGCCTAACGCACCGAGCCAGTTACCGAGCGTCTCACCGAGTTCCATTATGAAATTTCGGTTAACGTAAAATCCGATAAAGAGGATCAGCACCAGCAGTAAGGTATCAAGCAGTGCCGCATAAAAACGCGACCCGATGCCCGCCTTTTGAAAACTAATGTCAATCTGTTCTGGTGTTTCTATCGATAATTGTTCGTTCATTTTGGAAAGCAGCTCTCCTTTTCAAACTTCCAAATTCCCCCCTGATAAGGGGGGTGTTTTTGCTGGGGTGTTTCTTATAGGGCGGTTTCTGCTTACAGAGGATGTATAAGTAATTCTGTAATCTACCATAAAAAGGCTTGATTTTTGATATGAAATAGCGTTTAATGATGTAGAGAAAAATTCACATTCAGATTAACTGGCAACTGCTAACTGGCAACTATCAACTATTCCCCGTTATGACAATTACAGAATTCATTTCAAAGAAACAAGAAACCTGGAACGAACTCGAAACATTGCTTAACCGTCCACGAGATGCGAATGCAACGCAACTTAACCGGCTCGGCTATCTATATCGGCGTGTCACATCCGATTTAGCGGTAGCACGCCGCGATTTCCCCCAAGACCGATGTGTGCCATATCTCAACGAACTCGCATCACGCGCACACGCCACGGTTTACCAGACCTCTCCGTTCAAGCGAGGGAATCTCCGGCAGTTCCTTCGCTTCGGCTTCCCGACACTGTTTCGCGAAAACCTCAGTTTCATTGGCGCATCGTTCCTCATGTTCGCTGTTGCATTCGCGGCAGCGTACTGGATCGGCCTGACGAATCCCGACTTTGCGGAAAAACTTATCCCTGAACACTATGTATCCCATATCAAGAAGTTAGAAGATGACGCATGGAACGATACGTCAGCTGAATGGCGAAACCTATTCGCCTCTTTTGTGATGACAAATAACATCCGCGTCGCCTTTTTTGCCTTCGCGTGGGGCATCATATTTATGGTCGGCACCGCCTATATTTTAGTCTTCAACGGTATCCATATCGGTGCGATTGCAGGGTTATGCCATGCCAACGGCGTTTCATTAGCACTCTGGTCGTTTGTCTCGCCACACGGCTATATAGAACTAACAACAATCTTTATCGCAGGCGGTGCCGGATTGAAGTTAGGATATTCGCTTATCGCCCCGTCATTGTATACGCGCAAACGTGCTTTGACAGACGCTGCCAAAATCGCTGTTCGGCTACTGGGTGGATGCGTGGCCCTGCTCATCGTTGCAGGGACAATTGAAGGCTTCGTCTCACCCTCCGAGCTGTCAAATGCCGTCAAAATCGGGTTCGGTGCCCTGACAGGTATCTTGCTGTTTACCTACCTCTTCGCAATGAAAGCCCCTGACACTGACGCATCAACTAAACCACAAGCACAAAGTGTCGCTACAACTACGCACTCAAATCCTTGATTTTGCCTTAAGTTCCAAATACTTATTCACGACCGCCATTGTCAACTGATGTGCTGGCACATCAATCGTGATAACGCCTCGACGGCGCAATATCTCTAACGTCGCGTGTTTCTCCTGCAATAACCGTTCGGCAATCGTTTTCTGATAGACCGATTTAGAGTCTTGGATACGCTGCTCCGCCAATTCAACAATGCCAGAGTCGGTCAAGGTCACGCAGGCAACGAGGTGATGTTTGGAAAGTTGCGAGACATAAGCGGCGATCCCTTCGGCAGAATCACTGTCTAAGATGTCCGTAAAAAGGATAATGAGGGCACGCCTACGCTGTTTCGAAGCCAGATATTTGAACGCTTCCTCAAAGTCCGGCTCAACCGGATGCACCGGTAGCGCGTAGATGGTCTCTAACATCGTCAGAAACTGCTTTTTGCCCGGCTTCGGCGCGAGATATTGGTGAACGCTATCTGCAAAAGCGATCAACCCGACTTTATCACCCTTTAACATTGAGACGTAAGCCGTCATCAGAGTTGTATTGATGGCATAATCCAATTTAAGCATCGCCTTTTGTGCAGTCGATGCTTCAGCAGACAGAGCGGACGTTTCTAAAAGAATCGGCGATGCCATGAGTCTACCGGTATCCAACATAATCACAACATCTTGACTCCGCTCCGTCTCAAATTCGCGGACGATCGGTTTGCGTTGGCGCGCAGTCGCGTTCCAATCAATGCGGCGGAAATCGTCGTCCGGCGAATATTCACGCAGCCGTTCCATCTCTGTGCCTTCCCCAAATTGCCGAGAAGTCTTAAGCCCGATTTGGTGGAGCATACCGCGCTTTACTAAGAGTTCATACTGCCGCACCGCCTGCAGATTCGGATAAACCTTTATTTCCACCGCTGCAGGAATACGTCGGCGACGAACAATCAACCCCAACACACCCCAACACTGCAGATGAATATCTACGAACTCGTAAACCCCTCGCCGTAGCGGCGTGAGCCGATACGATACATCCGTAGAATGCGTCGGCGAAACACGACACTCATGGAGCACCGTTTCATACAAAAACTCGTCTGGAAAGTCGTCTTTGATACGCAGTCTTAACCGATGCCGAGACCGGTTGATAACCTTCAGCGTCACAACGTTCTCCACCCCTAACGAGAATTTGGAATTCATCTCACGACTGACCGCAACCTGCTCCAACAAAGGATTGGTAGCATAATCTATAACACTCACGACGAACAGCAGTACCAGATAGGCACCACCGACGAACAGCAGGTTCGGTGAAACGTTGTAAAGCACAATCGGGATCACTACCGGAAGCAGGAAGAGGAGGAGGCGGTTGCTAAAGTGCATCTTTGTACCTAACGCGGAATTTCTGCCTCCGCAAGCAGCCGATCAATCACATCGTCTGGCGTTAACCCCTCAATCTCGGCATCAGGTTTCAGCAGGATACGATGCCGATAAACATGTGGTGCCAGAAACTTAACATCATCAGGCAGGATATAGTCGCGTCCCTGCAGCGCAGCGTAGGTTTTACTCGCCAATAAGAGTGCAATTGAAGCCCGTGGACTCCCACCGAGAACTAATTCATTGGAATTACGCGATGCCGCCGCTAAACCGACAATATAATTGAAGATTGAATCCTCTACCGTCACTGTTTGAATTTCGCTTTGACACTCCTGAAGCGACGTGCTATCAACAACACTTTCGATCCCTACTGCTTCCAGACGCGTGGCGTTAAAACCGTGGTGATAGTTCATCAAAAT
Source organism: Candidatus Poribacteria bacterium (assembly GCA_026706025.1). Lineage (NCBI taxonomy): Bacteria > Candidatus Poribacteria > Candidatus Poribacteria bacterium. The sequence goes on along the minus strand of JAPOZO010000100.1, from coordinate 10,071 downwards.
TTGCGTCTCAACCTCGGCAACCGGATAATCGACGCGCAATTTGAACAGGAACCGGTCCAGTTGGGCTTCGGGGAGCGGGTAGGTGCCCTCATATTCAATAGGGTTTTGCGTCGCTAACACCATAAACGGCGGCGATAACACATGACGGACACCGTCAATGCTTACCTGCCGTTCCTCCATACATTCTAAGAGCGCAGATTGCGTCTTGGCAGGCGCACGGTTGATCTCGTCAGCGAGCAGGACATTCGTGAAAACAGGACCGCGTTTTAGGTTAAATTGGTTCGTCGTCAAATCATAGACACTCGTACCGACAATATCTGACGGCATCAGGTCCGGCGTAAACTGCACACGACTGAATTCGCCAGAAACTACCATCGCTAACGTCTTGGCGATAAGCGTTTTCGCGGTACCGGGGACACCTTCTAACAATACATGTCCACCTGAAAACAGACTAACGACGACAAGCTCAAAGAGTTCTGTCTGTCCGACAATAACTTTCTCTGCCTCTTGCTTCATCTTCTCAAAAACAGTTTGAACGAGATTACTCATATAGTAAAAAATGCCTTTCCACAACAGGAAGTTGCAAGTCCCCCTGATAAGGGGGATTCAGCGGGTTTCTTCCATCGGAAGAATGCCTACGATTGACGGCTTTAACTTAGAAACTTCGACCCACAGTCAATTTTGTCCTCCCGATCTTCGCAATTTCACGGTAAGCTTCAACGCGCTTCGCAATGTCGAGCAACCGCGCCTCTGATATATTCACAGACGGATCTAAATCCGCCATGAGGTTTGTGAGTTCGCCCTCTTCATCAATAGCACTCCGCAGTGCCAATTCCGCCAAAAAGGTCGCCGTATCCAAATTCGGATTGACACGCCAACGGGCACCAAGATCCGCCTTGAACCTGTCACGAATGTGTCTTAAAACTTCCCTGCGCGTATGGTTTCCCTTTTGATACAGAGCCGTCATTGCGTGCACGTATTCGGCACTCAAGCGTCTATTTATTTTTTCTGCATCCAAAGGTTTGCCGAACCGCCGACCCCGCAGCACCAAAAAAATGAAAAGCGTCAAGCAGATATAAACGGCACCCAAACCCCCAGGTGTCCCAAACACAAATGCAACAAACGGATTCGGAGGCTTTGTTTCAAGCGTGTAATATCTTCTTTCAGCGAGACCGATGCGTGCCTTGTCTGGGAGCGTTGACATCAAATTATAAAGGAACGCAGCGTTACCACCATGCCGCATCCCACTTCTGCTGAACAGATAATCAGACGCAATAAAGTAAACGCGTCCTTCCCCGTCGTGCAGCGTTACAATCGTCGCATCGTTTTCTCTACCGTAAAGCACAGCGACTTCACGTTCTATAGCCTCAATAGCAAAATCCGTACCCGTGCGAACTTCGTCAACCGGGTGTAGTGGAAACAGCGGTTCCTCTGGAATTCGTTGCGAGAATTCTAACCGCTTTTTTAAATCTCGTAGTTCTAAGCCGTAAGCCGAGAAAAGACCGTCCAAAACTTTATTGTTTCCTGCCACGATTAAGATGCCACCGGCGTTGACGAAATCTTGGATGTCCCGAACCTCCGTTTCTGTAGGTGCCTGGTCGAGAGCTTGCAGGAACAACACATCGTATCTGGACAGACGCGCCGGATACACCTCCGATATTTCCGTGACGCGGAACTTTAACTTCCCCAAGATCTGGTAAAGTACAGTACCATATCCCGGTCCATCACACGAACTCAGGAAACTAACAAACACTACCAAAATGAGACTGGAAATACATGTTCGGACGATTCGCATTTTCACCTTTGCCCGCAAAGTAGTGATAAATTTAGTGACTCGCGTAGACATTTTTTAGCAGATTTCGGTAACTCGCCACAGTTTCCGCATCACACGGTTTGTGTCCGTACCAGACCTCATCAAAAACGGTAATCGCAGGCCCAAGCGCAGTGTGCAGATCAATATCTGTTTGTGCTTGGTGGAGGTACTCACGATTCGTGAGACTCTTATCGTAAGGAAGCACACCGCGTTCTTGGAGGTGCAAAATCGCGGAGAGATACAAGAAACGGAGTGCGCTGCGAAAATCGTTTGCGGCTTCTGCTGAGTCAGCGCGGGCAAGTGCTGCTCTTTCCGTCTCTACCTGTTCCAACTCGGTTTCTGCAACTTCGTCGCGCGCCTCGCGAATCAAATTCATCCGGATCTGCCGAATAAAAAAGATAATCACCGCCCCCAGCGCGACGGCTGCAAGCGGAAACAGCACAAATCTGAGATCGGCATCCCACATACGCGGATTAAGAATTTTCTCCAAATCCTCCCGATATTTCTCGTATGAGACCTCCGTACCTGAACGGCGTGTCTCCAATTCTTCGCGAAACATCTGCTCCTCTGCCGCCAATACCGAAAGGACAAAAAGACTCATAAGAGACATTATCATACAAATACCGATGCTTATTTTCAAACTCATACCGCCTCTTTTATTCCATCTACGCCTTCAAAATAGAGATGGGTCGTTAGAATTGCCCATATCGGCACCAAAAAGGTGGCAATCAACCCCTTGACGATAAGAATTGCTACTGTAACTGGAACACTCAATAACTCGGGCAGGACAACCTCAATATCGCCGCCGATGAACAGCGTTAAAAATCTCAGTGGTGACAACGCATCGCGAACCTGGGCAAGATCAGGAATAAACACAGAAAATCCCAATAAGACGGCACCAAGTACAACAGAAGTCATAACCGACGCGATCCAACCCGTTAGAAGATAAACCCCGAAAAACCGCAACCTTGCCCCACTAACCAAAGCATGGCTGCGGCGAAAAATACCTACGATGGAGGTGTTCTCAAGGATGAGACACAGATTGTAGAGGCTCAACGTTACCAGAACATAGGCTTGGTAAACTATCATCAAAATAGACAGTAGTTCTATAGGTAATGCATGAACCTGTGACGGTATCAACCACGAAGCTAAAATATAGAGATAACTACCTACATCCACAATCAGGACGAATAGCAGAGAGGCACCAAAGACTGCCAGTGCCTTACGTCCAGTGGACCGCCATATATCACGAGCGGTGAGCGGAACTGATGCCTCTGAAGCCGAGCCACGCGATATCCGAGCAACAGCAAGTGATAACGGACAGAGCGTTAGCAGCAGGAGAATTAGAGGACTGTAGTCAAAACTTCGGAAATTAAGTCCCCATAGCCATGTAATCCCGCCACGCTCTGTTGAAGTGAAATACGGAATCGGCAGGATCCCCCAACTGACATCGGGTTCAGATGTTTCTGCTGAAGCGTTCGTTTTCGGCAGTGAAAGCGTCGGGTGAACGCCCCTGATTGTGTTAACATTACTGACAGTTGTATAGACATCTTCGCGAAATGTCCCATCAACATACTTTTCAAAGCGTGTGACACTGTGAAAAAACACCACAACTTCTAAAACGATTGCAATAATAGCAATCGGTAACATGATACGCCAGAACACCCCAAAATTGTCTCGATACTGTGTGAAAATTGTTCGCGCAAGATTCGCGCCTTGGTTGTCAACCATTCCAATGTCCCTTCCGGTGTGTGCGGAAAGTGTCCATCCAAGCTCTTAATCGGGCACCTGCATCTCAATATCAAAAGCCTCTTTCCGGATCCGGAGGTCGAAGTAAAGTAGCGCAAAACCGATGGTACTAATCGGCATCGCGAGTCCAGCGATGATCAATGAACCGATAGTATAAATCGTATAATACGCCCATCCAATATCAATAGGAGTCGGGGCAAATAGACGGCGAATCATCCCCAAAAAATCTGCATCCCCGCCTCCGATTCCGCCAGTTAACGCAGCAAAAAGAATGGCGTAAGATGTCTGAAGAATAAACGCTATCATGAAACCGATTATAGTAATCGCTATACTAATCCCAAACACTCGCCACCAAGTACCTTTGACCAACTCTGTGCTCCGTCGCAACGCGTGCCTCGGTGTAGTTTCCTCAAACAACACAGGAAGTGTATAGAGACCCCACCGAAACGCAAAATAGATTGCGAACGGTAAACCGATAATTGTAATAGATAAACATATTACAACCAAGTAATAGAGAATCGTACTACCGAGAAGCGGGAAAAAACGTCGCCATGCTTGTTGCAAGGCTGCTTGAGAAGTAATGTCCTTGCTTAAGTATACCTGGGCACTCGCATAAGCCAACCCCGCAACAACCAAAAGAGCCACTAAAATACTCACAACAGTCGTCAATACTGATATGATAATAGCAGTACTCGGTACCGCATCAATAGCAGTAGCCACAGAAATAAGGTTGACCGCAAACCCTACCACAAAATAAACGACAACAATACCAAAAAACAGTTGAAAATAGCTCCGATAGAGACTGAACATCCCATCCAAAATATCCACAAAAGACATCGGTTGCAAGGGCGCAGAAGTCATTTCACTATTATCTGTCTGTACTAAATCGTTACGTTCGTTCATAGTTCCTCCTGTTCAAAAAATAACTATTGTATCTGTTTATTCTATCACACTTCACGCTTTACATCAAATCCTGTGAATTACGGACCCGCATCTCAATATCAAATCCTTCTTTCCGAATACGCAAATCGAAATAGAGAAGTGTCACCCCGATGGCATAAATCGGGAGCGTAAAGGCATCCCATCCAAGATAGACAATATACATAATCAGCGAATCCAAAGATGTTGGGCGAATGTCTATGTATTTCAAACGCAACAGATCTCCAATCATCTCCATGAGGCTACCCTCTTGAACGATGCCCAATAAGGCTAAGACAACACCCAAAGAGCCCCCTAATATATAATATATGCCTATTTCAAGTAATAAAATTGCAAGCGTTATGCTGCAGACGCGCATCCAGGTCCCTCGGACTAATATCCTACTCCGTCCAAATGCTGCCCTAACTCTAAACCTCTCAAGCAATACAGCGTGCCCGTAGAAAACCCAACTTATATAAAATACACACAAAAAAGGCAGAGAGAGCAATGAGAGCGGTGCTATTATTAATATCTCAATTGAATCTAATGTTAAAATCATATAAGGCATCAAAAAAAGCAGCGATCCACCAAGATATATCAGAAATTGGGAACAGAACTGCTGTAATGCGGTTTGAAATGTGACCGGTCTGCCTAAATAGATTTCACTGCTTGCAATGACAGAAACACCAACACAGAACATATATACAAGATTGTCTAATAGACTATCCACATCAGAAATGAAGTCGTCAAGGTTCGGTGTGTTGGTGCCTTCTAATAACCAGACGACTACCGCCTCTTGCAACGCTATTAAGATGAAATAGATAGCGACTATCCCCAAAAAGAGCCGAAAATTATTTCGGTAAAGACTCAAAGCATTATCCAGAATACCACCGAGTTCCATCGGTTGTAACGTGGTCATCTGCCTATTGTCTGTCTTTAACGTATCAGTCGAATCTAACATCTGTCCACCACCCATCGCCCGTAATACCGATAAACTATACTTTAACGTTCCCCTATGAAGGTATTCTATAGGTTTCACGTCTTCGTGTCAAGTCAGGAACATTCAATCGGCCCCGAGGCCCGATAGGCGCGAACCGCACCATAAATGATCTTAACATAGAAACGAATGCTTTGCCTCAGACAAATAGGTGTGGTATACTCTATCTATTATTGGATTCACACACAAAGGAAAAACGGGATGCCTAATGCGCGCGGTAAATGGAAAGATAGATGGATATACAGGATAGTCTCCCTCTTCGGGTGGTGGTGCCGTCAACTTCCGAAAGAGTGGGCACTACAATTCGGACGTGGTATAGGAATCCTATTCTATCATGTTAGCAAAAAACGGCGCGAGATTGCCTTGCATAATCTACAGATTGCGTTTGGCAGTCAACTCACAACAGCGCAGGGCAGAGAAATCTGTAAGGCAAGTTTCATCAATGTCGGCAAAACCTGCATTGAATTCCTCCGATTTCCCAAACTCAACGCCGAAAACATTTGGAACGAAGTCACTGTAGAAGGCGGGGAAAATCTCCATGCTGCTTTAGAAGGCGGTAAAGGCGCGATCGTGTTTCTCGCACATTTCGGAAATTGGGAACTCCTTTCACTCGTATACGGTGCCTTGATCCCAGACCGAGCGAAAGCCATCGCTTTCCCTATAAAAAATGATCTGCTCAACACCTACATCTGGCAGCACCGCCAGCAGATGAGCCTGAAACTAATTCCGCGGAAACAAGCAGTCCGTGAAACGCTGCGCGCCCTTAAAAACAACGAGGCGGTCGGGTTCTTCGCCGATCAGAACGCCGGGCCCGAAGGCGTATTCGTCGAGTTTCTGGGGAAGACGGCTTCCGCGGCTCGCGGTCCTGCTGTGCTTGCCCTCAAGACCGGCGCACCGCTCCTCTTTTCACTCGACATACGCCACCCCGACGGTCAGCACCATGTCTATATTTCAACTCCCATCTACACCGAACCTTCCAACAATTTCGAGCAAGATGTCGAATTATACACGACACAAATGTTGAAACAGTTGGAGACCTACATCCATAAATATCCAGAACAGTGGCTGTGGCTTCACAATCGCTGGAAAACACAACCGCATTCCGACTGACCACTCGGAAAAAATCTATTGCCAGAATGTTGCATCCGTGTTAAAATAGTGACGAACATTAATCAAACCTAAAAATACAGAGGAACTCCCATGAGAAGATACACTTTGTCCTTCATCGTCTTAATCCTCGCCATCGGTATTCCGTTCCTGCTCATTAATCCCAATGAAAAAAATGCGATGAGTGGAGATGAACGTGTCACGAAAGCGATGCTCATTGAGACATTGGATCAAGTGATCCAAATTGCCGAGGCAAATAACTATAAACCGATAGAAGATACCAATCTGATGTATCGTGGTGCGATTAAAGGCGCACTGGCATCGCTCGGGGATCTATACACGTATTATGTCCCAAAGCGCGAGCATCAGCGCGCTATTGAAGATCTTTACAACGCAGAATTTGGAGGACTTGGTGTCCAGATTTACCCCGACCATCGAGGCTTCATCAAAATTTCTAAACCGATACCGAATACACCCGCCGCACGTTCCAATCTTCAAGCGGGAGATTACATTACCAAAGTTAATGGTCAGCGAATTCACATTAGCGAAAAAACCGGAATGACACTCGACGATGTGATCGATCTACTTAGAGGCAGGCTCGGTACCGATGTGACAATTACCATCCAACGTAAATTCATTGACCCTTTTGAAGTAACACTAACACGCGGCAAAATCCCGATCAACAGCGTCAAGTCAACCATGCTTGCCGGAGACATCGGTTATATCCGAATCACAGGTTTTATAGGTAGCAGACGGACAGAAGGCACGGAAGAAGAGTTTAATAACGCCCTCGAAGCACATAAAACCGCTGGTATGAAAGCACTTATCTTGGACTTGCGGGACAATCAGGGTGGCTTGCTGAACGCTGCCTATCACATCGCTGATGCCTTTATTGATGAAGGCGTTATCGTCTCGACGAAAGGGAGAAAAGGTGAATTTAATGAGGCGTATCAAGCAACATCTAATCTCCTCTGCCCACCAGATATCCCGCTCATTGTACTCGTCAATGAATATAGTGCAAGCGCTTCCGAAATCGTAGCAGGCGCAATTAAAGATACGCGCCGCGGTATCCTCGTTGGGCAAAAAACTTACGGCAAAGGAGTCGTCCAAAAACGCTACGAACTGTTAGACGAGGCTTCTATGTCGCTCACGATCTCCGCCTATTATACACCAAACGGCACCTCAATTAACAGAGTAGGTATCAGCCCACAAGTCTCTATTACCGATGAAGTTCCCGATGAGATTGAAGGGATCATGCTACGAAAAATTGATGCAAGTAATACTTTCAGGGATTTTGTCACAAAATGGATTGATGATAACTACACAGATCCCGGTGAAATCCCCAAAGATTTTTCACTCCTGGAAACTGAACTCCCGAAACTCCAGCAAATGCTTCAAGAAGAAGGGATTCACGTGAATCTAAAATGGTTGAGCCAGCGCGCTGAGCAACTCTTTAACTTCCATGTCGGTATTGAACAGGTCGTCGATTTGGCACACGACCAGCAATTGCAAGAGGCGATCCGTATCATTAATAACAATGAAGTTGAAAAGTATCTCAACCCACCAGAAGAGACAGAATCGCCTTCAACTACACATGCCAATACACCCGTAGAACCTGAAACGACCACTGAGGAATAGCTAATTTTATCAAAGCTACCCGTGTCCATAGCATACTTCATCAGGATTTACGCAATTCCCTGGTAGGCGCGGTTTCCTAACCGCACCTACCGCCTCGGAAGAGGTTTAATTCCCCGATTTTGCGTAAATTTGCTTAATAGAGGATGGCTTCGCTGAACCATCGCATTCACTTTCATTCGCATCAGCGAGTATTTGAATACAAAACATGAATTCCAGAACCGCGAACCCGCCCGATGTCATCACGAAAAAAGCACTCATCGTCGGATTAATCTTAGTCGTCGTTAACGCTTACTGGGTGGGCATCGCCAGCGAACTCTGGTATGCAGTCTACACACTGGTATCCCCGTTTTCCAATGCTGTTTTCACACTACTTGTGCTAATAGCATTCAACGTCCTGCTCCGTAAACTTTCACCCCGTATTGCATTCACACCTGCAGAATTGCTACTCATCTATATAATGGTGACAATGGTGTCCACGATCTCAGGGCATGCAATGATGGCGATTCTGATGGGAACACTCGCACATCCTTTCTGGTTCGCAAGCCCTGAAAACGAATGGGCACAACTCTTCCTCCATCACATTCCAGCATGGCTCACAGTCCACGAATTCGAGTTTCTATCGGGGTATTATGAAGGCGAATCCAGCATCTATTGGGCAGAACATCTCCGCATCTGGATAAGACCGGCACTCCTCTGGTCAGGCTTTATTTTTCTACTCTACGGTTCACTCCTCTGTTTAGGGCTGCTCCTCCGCAAGCAGTGGATGGAACGTGAAAAACTAAGTTTCCCGCTAACACAACTGCCACTACAAATGACAACCAATCGCAGTTTTTTCCGATCCCGCGCCCTGTGGTTCGGATTTGGAATCGCCGCCCTGCTTCGCGTGATGGCTGGACTGCACGACATTTTCCCTGTTATCCCCGCCCTACCACCGAATTACCGGCTCGATCAGCACTTTACAGAACGCCCTTGGAACGCAATCGGCTACGCCTCTATGTCCTTTAACCTTGCGGTTGTTGGGCTCACCTACTTTATGCCGCTTGACCTTGCCTTCTCAACATGGTTCTTCTTTTGGCTCACGCGCGCAGAACGCGTCATTGCGAGCGCAGTCGGTGTCACGAATATCAGCGTCCTGCATCTCAACGACCGGGCTTCGGGGGCTTGGGTCGGTATCGCTGTGTTGACACTCTGGATGAGCCGACGGCATTTCGTACGCTTCTTCCGACATATCATCGGGCGCGAACGCGGAGACGATAGCAGAGAACCCTTCTCCTACCGGACAGTGGCTGTTCTCACAGTAGTGAGCATCGGGCTTGTCTTCGGATTCTGCTACGCGGCAGGCATGTCGTTATGGGCAATTGGTGTGTTTTATGCACTGTTTATCGCCTTTGCGATTGCGATAGGACGCGTGCGCGCCGAACTTGGCCCCCCGTACCACGAGGTCATCGGTATCAATCCACGGCAGATGATGGTGAGCATGTTCGGGACCCGGCAATTGGGGGGTGCCAACCTCACCGTGATGACCTTCCTCTACGCTTTTAACCGCTGCAACCGCTCACACCCGATGCCGAACCAGATGGAATCTCTACGGATCGGCGAACGCTCAGGTATGCCCGGTAAAACCTTGCTCTTAGGCATGGCTCTTGCTATCGCTGTCGGTGCACTCGCAACATTCTGGACCTATTTACAAGTGGCATATCATTACGGCGTACTCGCACAATGCCAAGGCGTTGTCGGACGATTCGGCTGGGAGAGTTTCAACCCACTTCAAAGTTGGCTGCAGCACCCGAAAGAACCCGATATCAGCGCAGTCGCTTTTATGTCTGGCGGGTTCGCTTTCGTATTCCTT
>JAPOZO010000099.1 GCA_026706025.1 Candidatus Poribacteria bacterium | reverse complement strand
CTATGCTGTTGATGATGTTACGCTTGATATTCCGCGCGGGAAGACGCTTGCGCTTGTCGGCGAATCCGGGTCCGGCAAGACCTCTTTCGGTAAAGGGATTCTCCGATTAGGCGTGCCGGTCAAAGGTGATCTTATCTATGACGGTGATAACATCGCAACTGTCACGCGTCAACATCTGCACCCGTATCGGAAACGGATGCAGATTATCTTTCAGGATCCTTACGCCTCTCTGAATCCTCGGATGACCATAGGCGCGATTATTCAGGAGGGGCTGCAGGCACACGGTATCGGTGAATCTGCTGAGGAACGCGAGAATCGAGTTGCAGAACTCATGCAGCGGGTCGGTTTATCACCGGACATGGTGACGCGCTACCCGCACGAATTCTCTGGCGGTCAGAGGCAACGCATCGGTATCGCACGCTGTCTCGCTGTCGATCCGGAGTTCATCGTCTGTGACGAGGCGACGAGTGCGTTAGACGTGTCCGTCCAAGCGCAGATACTGAATCTCCTGAAATCACTACAGACCGATTTCAATCTCACCTATCTCTTCATCACACATAACCTTTCTGTCGTCGAGTACTTTGCGGACGAGGTAGCGGTGATGTATCTCGGTAGAATTGTTGAGCGTGGGACAACAGAGGAAATTTTCGATTCGCCGAGGCATCCGTATACGCGGGCACTCCTCTCTGCTGTCCCGAAGATGGATCCGCAGACCGGTGTTGAGAAAATTCGACTGGAGGGCGACGTGCCGTCACCCATCAATCGTCCCGCTGGCTGTTATTTTCATCCACGTTGTCCAGAAGTCATGCCTATGTGTAAGGACACATATCCAGACGAAACACGTTTCACGCAAACGCGTTCATGCAACTGTTACTTATACCAAAACGCTGAAGAAATAATGTGAGTTCAATAATAAAAATAAGAAGGATGTAACTGTAGGTTGGGTTGAGCGATAAAAGACAAAGAGTCGCCTTATTTATACGGATGATGCTATTTTTCAATCTCATGTTGATAGAAATATAGATAGCGAAACCCAACAAGCCAAGTGCTATTGATGTGCTAATGCGTTGGGTTTCACTCATGTTTTGGTGATTTCAGGTTTTCCGATGAACTTGAAAATCATCTACCTTGTGTGGTTTGTTAGTAAGGTTCCGTTCAACCCAACCTACGCGCTTGTTCTAAAACGTGCAATAAATATGGAGCAGGGTTAGAAGTTCGTTATCGTCGAATTGCGAAAGATAAAAAACGCAATTTCTCCAAATGGAGATAGATTTAGGCGATAACCCGATTTGGACATCGGACAAATCGGAGCAGAAACCCAATCGTTAAAAATATGGGAAAGATTAAGATACTCTCTGCAGATGTTGCCAATAAGATCGCCGCTGGCGAAGTCGTTGAACGTCCCGCTTCAGTCGTCAAAGAGCTGATCGAGAACGCTGTGGACGCAGGAAGCACCTCCATCCGCGTCGAAATCCGTGCTGGCGGCAAACGCCTCATCCATGTCTCTGATAACGGAGTCGGCATGGAACGCGAGGACGCGCTGCTCGCCTTAGAACGCCACGCGACGAGTAAAGTAGACCGCATTGAAGACCTCGAATGTATTCAAACGTTTGGGTTCCGTGGCGAGGCGTTGGCAAGTATCGCCTCGGTCTCACAATTTGAACTCCTCACCCGCACCGCCGACGCACTTGAGGGGACGAAAGTTAGCGTTGATGGTGGGGTCTTCCGTTCCGTACAAGAGAGTGGATGCTCTCCCGGCACGCACATGTCGATTAACAACCTCTTTTACAACGTTCCCGCACGTCTGAAATTCCTCAAAACCGATACCACCGAGATGAACCACGTCACGAATCAGGTGACATGGGCGGCACTCGCGCATCCAAACATCCATTTTTCGCTGACGCATAACGGCAGATCAATGCTTGATGTCCGTGCCTGCGATTCACATCTGGAGCGGGTACGTCTGCTCTACGGCAAGGAGTTCGCTGAGAATCTTATTGAATTCACAGAGGATTTGCCTGATCTGAAGGTATACGGATTGCTCGGAAAGCCGGAGTTTACGAAACCGAACCGAGAATATCAACTCTTTTTTCTCAATCAGCGACCCATCCGCAGTCGGATTATCGGTGCCGCACTCACAGAGGCACTCGACGCTATGGTAGCCAAGGGACGGCAGCCGGTCGCACTGCTTTTCCTCACATTAGAACCAGAGACAGTTGATGTCAATGTGCATCCCGCCAAAATTGAGGTGCGGTTTCGCAACGAACGGACGATTTATAGCGGCATCGTCCGAATACTCCGCAACGCTGTCCATAAAGCGAAGTACATCCCCAAAATCGAGACACCCGTTGAACCGACGCAATCCGAGGAAGACACCGAAACCCGCGATACCGGTCTATCTCAACGGGTTTCCACGCCGGGGTCCCCACCCGTTACTGGGAAGGGGCGCCACACACCGGGTACTGGGCAGCGGCAACGCGCCACAACGCCTATAGCACCAACACAGCGGACGCACGTCCCACAGGTCCCGACACAGGAAACAGAGGACACCGAACAAGTACCGGAAACCGTTGACACTTCGGAAGCGCAAGCCCCAGCCACGCCGACTGAAATCGTCGTACAACCCCCGCAGCAGGAGATCCCTGATGGCGTAAACCTCAGCCTACTCGACTTTGAGAATGTCCAACTCAAGACGAATCTCTTTAAAACGTATATCGTCGCTGAGGCGGAAGACAAAATCTTCTTCATCGACCAGCATGTTGCTGCCGAGCGTGTGCTTTATGAACGCTTCGTTAACCAGATGCAAGCCGACGGGATTCCCGTACAGGGGTTGCTACTGCCGGTTACGCTTGAAGCCACACCGCAGCAACTCAGTGCCTTGAAAATCCACGGTGATATTTTCGAGAAACTCGGTTTTGATCTGGAAGAGTTTGGAGGAAACACAATCCTGATTCGGGCGATTCCATCGCCGCTACCAACCCGTGCCGCCGCGCAGACAGTCACCGACCTACTCGACAAACTCCCGGAAGCACCGCATACCGAGGTGCAACTCCCAGAAGCCATTGATAACGCTTTGATAACGCTCGCATGCAAATCCGCTGTCAAAGCCGGGGATACGTTGGATACCAAGGAGATGATGAACCTCATCAAGGAGTTATCCCAGGCGAAACTCCCGTTCAATTGTCCGCACTCCCGGCCAATCATCGTCGAAATGGGACGCGACGAATTGGAACGCCGTTTCCATCGGTAACTCCCCAGGTCCGGTAGGTGCGGTTTTGCGGCGTACACGCCCAAATGCGATCTGCATTCCCAACCGCATCGGATTTTACACAAAAACCTTGGATACTTCAAACCTCTCTTGAATCCTATAAGAACGATTAGGAGAACGAAAATGCTTAAACCGATTATCGCTGTCTGCTCCGTTTTTGCGGTTTACGCTATATTGACCAGTTACAACGGTGTGCCAATTGACCACGATCACGCCCTCGTGTTCATTATCGCACACGATGAGAGTGTCAACGATGCCAACAATTATGCCGGTATCACCCAGAAAAAGTGGGAGATATGGCGCAGCAAACAGGGCGATATCCGCCACCTGCCGAGATATGTTCGAGAACTTCCGGGTGACCCCAAACTCAATCCGCTCAAGGATCCAAAAGTCGATATTACCATCATCAAACGCTACTACTATGACACGCTCCAAAGAAGGTGGCACGTCTGGGACATTCACCCCGCACTCCAACTGATCTATGCCGATTTCGTTACACTGGTCGGCAGAGAAGCGGTAAAAGAGGTCCAGAAACTCGTAGATGTTGAAGCGGACGGGCAATGGGGAATGGGCACCGCGGATGCCGTTAGAGCGTTCAATGGCGATTTTGAAGCAAAACGTTCTCAGGACCCATACCACGCGTGGGAGGTATTCCTCCAATTTGATAGACAAAAACGTGCCGTTTTCCAATCGCTGGCAAAAGAGAATCCAGAGAAGTACACCACCCACCTCCAGAAATGGCTCAAACGCTCGGACGATTTAAAAATCTACATGCAACCCGTTTTGACGGGGAAAAAATAGTTGATTTATAATGCCGCACATGATGGGGAATAGACGATAAAATCCTCTATAGTAAAACCTAAAAGGACGTGGGGACACCGTTTTTTTAGCCCTGTAGGGGCGGAAACCCTATAGGAATTTCTTGATTTTTTTTCAACCGAACCGGATTCTACGCGGAAACCTTGAAGACTTCAAATACCTCTTCAGTCCCGTAGGGGACGGTATGTCTATAGCCGCATTTGGCGAAAAAAGATATAAGCCCTGTAAGGGCGGCATGTTTATTTGACTTTTCCCTTTATATATGTTATGCTTATAGCATGTTATGTTAGCAATCTAAAAAACTAACAATCAAGCAACCCGTGAGAACAATTGAAAGTCAATATCCAAAAAGTTACACTTCTGCTTTTTTTTTTTCACAATGGAGACTCAGCACAAAAACGCCTATAAACCCTTACAACAACTGGGTTCTACACGATAACCACTATACACCAAATGTTACACTGGTGTAACATTTTTAAGGTAATTTTCATGAAATCAGAACCCTATCAGACGCGTTTCACCATCTTGCGAAAGAGTGATGCTTGTCATAACTACAAAGTATAACCCATTTTTAATCGATGGCGTAAATTCCAAATTACATGAAAAAGACAGTTAACAACGGAATACCGACTGCTTTCGATAATTTTGCCTAAAGAATGATATGGCAAAATCCTTACACAAAAATCTGAAAATAGATCAACACTTATCAAAAACCTTACTTTACCATGGTAACTTTTTTCTGAGAACGGGACAACCACAAAAAACGCCTCTAAACCCTTACAGAAACTATGTTTACGACCTAATTCTCAAAATTACAAAAAAGTAGAAAAAGTTACCATTTGGTAACTTTCTAACCAGATTGGTAACTTTTTTACCGCAGATCGCATCGGAAACTTCAACACAAAATATCAAACGAACAAGGCACTATGATCCTATCATGACTCCGTTATGATATTCGCGTTGAACCGAGACACGGTCAGGAGTTATGGCTATCTAAAAATATCATTATTTCGGAAAAACATTTATCATTTCTATTTCAGCTTAATAGAGGCAACCTTTGTCTCAGCTGCATACTAACTACTGATAACTGACAACCAAAAACTGATAACTGACCCCTATACACAAAATTTCATAGCAACTTTTGATGAAAACGACACGCCTATACCTCATCACCCTACTTTTAACTTTTCTCCTCTTGCTGCCAAGCGCAACCGCTCAAGATTATACAAAATGGAGTTTACCCGATGGAGCGACAATGCGTCTTAGTAAAGGTAGCAAAGGCGTAAATATCGCGTTCTCACCAGACGGTACACGGCTTGCGGTTGGTAGTGCTATCGGGATTTGGATCTACGATGTACGTCCCGACAAAGAAAAAGAACTTGATTTGATTGCTGGTCACACGCAGCGAATCCTATCTATAGCATATTCTCCAGATGCCAGCACAATCGCGGCGAGTAGCAGCAACGATGGAACAGTGAACCTGTGGAATGCCGTCACGGGGGAACGCCAAACGACGCTTCAAGGACATACGAATGCTATCTATTCTCTCGCGTATTCCCCTGATGGCAAAACGCTTGCGACTGGCAGTTGGGACAACACAGCACGCTTATGGGACGCACACACAGGACAGCACAAAACCACACTTTCAGGGCATTCGGGTCATGTCATGTCTGTAACATTTTCGCCCGATGGCAAAACGCTTGCGACTGGCAGTCGGGACAATACTGCCTGTTTGTGGGATACCCAAACTGGAAAACTCAAAACCACACTAACAGAGCACACGAGCCGTATTGATGCTGTAGCGTATTCCCCTGATGGCAAAACGCTTGCGACTGGCAGTAATGACAAAACAGTACGGTTGTGGGACGCGATGACTGGGCAACGTAAAAAAACACTGAGACGGCCCACAGATGGGTTCCGTGCTGTCGTGTATTCCCCTGATGGCAAAACGCTCGCTACTGGAAATTGGGACGGTACGGCGCGGTTGTGGAGCGCATACTCTGGACGGCACAAAGCTGCACTGAGAGGACACACGGCTGTTGTCCATTCCATCGTATATTCCCCTGATGGCAAAATGATCGCTACCGCAAGTGCAGACGACACAGTCCGGTTATGGAACGCAAAAACAGGAAAACACATTGCGACGTTCTCAGGGCATACGCGGTCAATATCCGCCATAGCGTATTCACCGGACGGTGGAACTATTGCCAGCGGTGGTTTCACTGCAGGCAGAGGGACATCACAACTCTGGGACGCACGCACAGGCGCGCACAAAACCACGCTTTCGGAGCATGTGCGTGATGTCTTTGCTGTGGCATATTCTCCGAATGGCAAAATAATTGCTACGGGTGGTAGAGATGGAAAGTTGCGGTTATCGAACGCACAAACTTGGGAACACGTTACCACACTCACAGGACATACGAGCTTTATCTATTCTGTTGCATTTTCTCCGATTGCGCGCACGCTTGCAACCGCCAGCCGGGACAAGACAGCGCGCCTGTGGGACGCACAATCTGGAAAACGCATCGCCACACTCACTGGGCATACGAGTTCAGTCCTGTCTATAGCGTATGCCCCGGATGGGACGACCCTCGCAACTGCGAGTGCCGACGCAACAGTTCGGTTGTGGGACCCACAGACAGGCAAACACATTGCGACTTTCCCTAAATTTCAAGGTGTGGTCCTGTCGATAGCCTATTCGCCGGATGCAGAAACGCTCGCTACTGGCATTTCCAGTGCCAACAACCACGCAGTGTGGTTATGGGACGTGAGCACCGGAAAGCACATCGCTACATTCTCAGGGCATACAAGTGTTATCCGTTCCATAGCATATTCTCATGATGGCACCAAAATAGCGACTGGCAGTGAGGACAAAACAGTGCGATTGTGGGACGCGAAAACAGGAACACACCTTGCCACATTCTCAGGACATACAGAAGGTGTTACTTCTGTAGCATTCTCTCCCGATAGAAACATGCTCGCCAGTAGCAGCGACGATGGCACGATTCTTCTGTGGAAAATACGTTAGTTGTCTCGCTACTTTCCTCTTTATTTTAGAACATCCTCTCGTGAAATTCATCAACAATCTTAACATATCAGGATTTATGAAAACGCCTTGCTGGCAAGTTAAAGTATGGGATTTGACAGGATGGCGTTAAAAAATGTTTTTCTGAATTATGCCACCTTTTTGCCCGAACCCGCGTCACTATATATTGAGACGACAGCGATCAAGTTATCCTTCTTAACTTCGTCTTTAAATCATGCACCTTTTGTCACATAACTCGCGTCTTTATATACAAGCGAAGAAAAATACGCTTTCTGGGTTTTTTGATGAAAAACGAAGATTTTACATTAATCCTATGAGAAAATTGGATTGACACTGAGGAATCGTTCGATGTTTTTAGTGCTACTGAGGCGTGAGATTCTCGCGCATCTGATAACATTTCGTTTTGCAATTACGGTGATCGTCTGCCTGCTGCTCGTTGTCATAACCACGCTCATCAGAATTGACGACTACGAGCAACGGTTGGCGGGTTACAATACCGCCAGAAATGTCCACAGTGAAGCACTTCTGTCCACGCGAACCTATTCTGATTTGAGACCAAAAATTGATCGTCCGCCGAGTCCGTTAAGCATTTTTAATGCCGGTATGGACGACCGGCTTGGCAATACACTGCGGATTTATTACACGAACATGCCCCTCCTCTGGGATGCCGAGTCCCACGGCTCTGGTAACCTTTTCATTGATTATTTTTATCGAATTGACTTAGTCTTTATTTTTCAATTTGTTCTTTCTCTACTCGCGTTACTGTTCGCCTACGATGCGATTGCTGGAGAACGCGAAGCCGGCACATTGCGGCTCACAATGAGCCACCCGGTAAGCCGAAGTGCTATCTTGGGAGCGAAATACTTTGGCGCGATGATTTGTCTGGTTTTTCCGCTCATTATCAGTTTCGCTATTGCCTTAATATGGATCGTTTTATCAGGATCAATCTTTTTCAGTGGAGACGATTTTCTGAGAATCGCAGGCATCTTGCTAACTTCGATTATCTATCTCTCTGCTATCTACTTGATCGGGCTGCTGATTTCCGCCGGGGTGCACCGCACTGCCACAGCACTCATGCTCTCTCTATTCATCTGGGTAGTACTGATATTGGTCTATCCCTCCGTTAGCGTGTTCGCGGTCAGCCAGTTAACCCGTGAACGAGATAGTAAGATAAATTCCAGTTTCGGCGCAATTTGGCAAATACAAGAGACAGTTAACAAAGAAGAGAGAGAATATCTTAAGAACAATGGAGTCAACGGAGAAATTGACCGCTTCTTAAGGGACAGGTATTTGGTACACATTGGTGTAAGTGCCTTAGAGATAGCAAATCATATAGAGTTTAAATCTTATGATTGGCGGGTCATTACCCCGGAATCCGAGAAATTTATTCCTCACGCCATCCGCTACCATCAATTCTTGACACCGCTACGCATTCGTGCCGCAGAGAAAATGGGTTTGGTGCGCATGCCGGTATTCAAGCAGACCCGGTTTTGGCGAGCAAAAATAGCGCGAAACCTGCTTCGGCTCTCCCCTGCCGCGATGTATGACCTCGCAACACAAGCGTGGGCAGGAACCGATCTTTATGGGGTTACCGATTTCTTTGAAGACGCGAGGCAGTATCGACGCACGCTGATTGACTACTTTTATGATAAAGATGCCTTCTCAAGCCGACAGTGGTTCGCCAGCGATAAAGGGACCATCAACTTAGATGATCTACCGAGATTTGTATATCAGCGTGCCAGTCTCTGGACAAACGCTTCACGCGCACTCCCCGATCTTCAGTTGCTGCTATTACTCAATATTCTGCTGTTCCTTGCCACCTTCGCCATTTTCGTCAGGCAGGAAATCTAGCTGTAGGTTGGGTTGAACGGAGCTGAAAAGAGGGACCAAACCTCGAAAAGGTGTGAGTGAAACCCAACACTTCAAACACCGTCTTCCACCGAGGACATAAGATGATTTTTCATATTGTCAAACGTGAACTCTACGATCACTTGAGTAGCCTCCGTTTTGCACTGACAACGTTATTGATTTTGATACTGATGATCGTCAATGCTGTTGCGTATCTCGGAGAATACAAGCAGCAAATGAACATATATCAGAACAACGTTGCGGCGACGCACAACCGGCTGAAACGGCATTCTGACACACTCTATCACTTGGTGTTAAAGGGGCCTGGCGACCTCTATAAAAAACCGAGCCCTTTAGCATTTTGTGCAGATGGGGGAACAGACCTTTTGTTTAGGCATGTTCGCGGCGGCACCGCTAGTCGAACTCGCCGTTGGGAAGGGGAAGACACCTCATACCGGTTCACAGAAATCTGGCGATTAGTCTATCCGCAAGCCAGTCCCGATCTCGGATTTTTTTCACCGCGCAGGTCAAATACGTGGAGCATCCTGCCAGATTTTATCAAAATTGATTGGGCATTCGTAACGGCTATTGTGTTGAGTTTCATGGGCATTCTATTTACGTTTGATGCGATCTCTGGTGAGCAAGAACATGGAACACTGCGGTTGATGTTGGCAAACAGCGTTTCACGGAACGCCGTGATTTGTGGTAAGTTTCTCGGCGCATTTTTTAGCATCGCCATCCCTTTTTTGATTGGAACAATTGTTAGTCTTTCCATCATATATCTTTCTGAAGCCATTCAATTCAAGGGTAGCGATTGGATGCGGATGGGGGTCATCGTCTGTGTCGCGCTCGTCTATACCTCAATTTTCATTTTATTAGGCATCCTCGTTTCGACGCTTACTAAACAGTCTTCAACGAGTCTGGTCATCCTCCTATTGATCTGGACGGTTTGGGTGGTGCTGACACCAAACGCGCTTGGCTCCCTTAGCAGTCGCCTGCACGCCCGGCCATCCCCGAAAGAATTCGTGACGCAGTATCGGAACTCGCGTCAAGATTTACAGACACGCTATTTTGCTCGGATTAAAGAACCTCCGAGACGAGAAATCCCTGCGACGGTCGCGACAGCGTTAGGGGCGGAATACGTCAATAAAGACGCAGAATTACGCGATCGCTTGCATGCAGATTACCTCTCCACCGAACTCCGTCAGATCCAAACGGCTCGGTCCCTGACCCGTGTCTCACCCGCAGCGGTTGTGCAGTATGCTTTTGAAGCATTTGCAGGCACCGGCTTGCCCCGCCATTTAGACTTCATCTCTCAAACACGCCAATACGCGAAACAGTTTCGGCAGTTCCTCATTGATACAGATCGAACAGATCCGGAGAGTCCGCACGCTATTGGCATCCCCGAAGGTACATCACAGAAACCTGTGAACTTCGAGGCCATCCCCAAATTTGAAGATCGACACCGCTTTAGCGCGGATTTTAATGCCGCAATCGTTGACCTACTGCTTTTGATTCTGTTCCTATTGGTGCTGTTCATTAGTACTTTTCTCTCTTTACTGCGCAAAGAGATAGAATAAAAAATAATTTTTTCTGAATTATGCCACCTTTTTGCTCTACCCCGCGTCACTATATATTGAGACGATAGTGAGCAATCTATCTTTTTTTGAGGTATCCGATGAAAAATAACGATGTTGAACTGATACACAGAATCCTCGCGGGTGATGATGCTGCTTTTGAGAATTTGGTGAATAAATACCGAAAGCAGGTGCATTCACTCGCTTGGCGAAAGATCGGCGATTTCCACATCGCTGAAGAGATTACGCAGGATACCTTTCTCAAAGTCTATCAAAACCTGTCAACTCTGAAAAATCCGAATCAGTTTTCTGGGTGGCTTTATGTAATTGCTACGCGCCGATGCCGCGCATGGCTCCGTAAGAGACGCTTGGAAACTGAATCCCTTGAAGATGCTGATATTGACATAATAGAAGGTGCCGCGTATTCCAAATATATCGCAGCGGAACAAGCAAAAGTATCAATAGAGACACAACGCGAGGTCGTTAAAAAGTTACTCTCCAAATTAAAAGAGAGTGACCGAACGGTGATAACACTCTACTACTTTGGTGAAATGACGTGTGAAGAAATTAGCCGGTTTTTAGGCGTATCTGCAAGTGCTATCAAAAGTCGACTCAGTCGCGCCCGACGACGTCTAAAAAAGGAGGAACCGATGATTCGCGAGGCACTCAACAATGCAAAACCGGATGTCCGAAATTTAGTAGGAGAAAATTCCGATACTCCCGGGAGAGGTAATAACACAGGGCAGGCATCAAATCAGGTTTTATCTGATCCCGGAGACTACACGCGATGGCGGCTGCCCGAAGGCGCGAAAGCACGTCTCGGTAAAGGCGAAATGACAGGAAATATCGCTTTCTCGCCGGATGGTACACGACTCGCGGTTGGAAGTGCTATCGGGATTTGGATCTATGATGTACGTCTCGGTGAAGAAAAAGAACTTGATCTGTTCACAGGGGATACAGAAGTGGTCAATGTTCTTGCTTTTTCGCCAGATGGCACTATTATCGCGAGTGGCGGTTCAGACAAAACTGTACGCTTATGGGATGTAGACACGGGCAAGCAGGTAGGCACATTCATGGGACATACATGGACTATCACAGCAATAGCGTTTTCTCCGGATGGAAGTACGCTCGCCACCGGCAATGGGAGTATTGAAGAAATAGAAAAAATAGTGCCGGAAGTCAGATTGTGGAATGTCCAAACAGGAGAACATATAACGACACTCACAGGACATACGAAACGGATCACTTGTGTCGCATTTTCTCCGGATGGAAGCACGCTCGCAAGCAGCAGTAATGACCAGACGGTGCAATTGTGGGATCCACAAACAGGAGAACACAAATCTACGCTCAACGAAAACTGGGGACGGGTCTCTTCTGTTACGTATTCACCGGATGGAAAAGTCCTTGCCATTGCCTATCCTGACGCAGTGCAATTGTTGGACGAACAGACAGGTACACATAAAATTACGATCAAAGAACATAACGGAGATGTCTTTACAGTAGCGTTCTCGCCTGATGGCGCGACTCTTGCTACTGGCGCGTATGATACAGTCCGCTTGTGGGATATACAAACAGGCGACCCTATAACGACCTTTGAAGGGCATAGCAGAGGTGTTCCATCCATCGCGTTTTCCCCAGATGGAAGTACGCTCGCTTCTGCTGGTTCAGACAATACGGTGCGGTTGTGGGATATTCAAACAGGAAAACACAGAACAACGTTCAAAGGTTATGCGGGTAGTCTCACTTCTTTGGCATATTCGCCGAATGGAAAAACTATCCTTTCAGGGAATCGGAATGGAGTCGGTTCCTTATGGGACGTTCAAACGAAACAAAAAATAGCCACACTCAAAGGGCACACGAATTATATCACTGCTGTTGTCTATGCCTCAGATGAGAATACTATCGCTACTGCCGGTAGGGATGGGACAGTCCGCTTGTGGGATGCTGGCAATGATGTATCGCAGGAACACACAAGAAAGCCCGAAACATCAATTGTAAAGCATCCGGACGCATTTAGATCTATGGCATACGCACCCGATGGAAACACTATTGCTACGGGCGGTAGGGATGGAACGGTCTGTTTTTGGGATGCACAAACAGGGCAACAAATAGCCACACTCAGGGGACATACAGCAGCTCTCAATTGCGTTGCCTTTTCTCCAGACGGCGCAACACTCGCCAGTGCCAGTAATGACAAAACAATCCGATTGTGGGACGTTCAAACAAGGCAGATTATAACAACGCTTGAAGGACATACGCAAGGTCCCAATTCCATCGCATTCTCGTCGGATGGTACAACTTTGGCAAGTGCAAGTGACGACAAGTCGGTTCGACTGTGGGACGTTCGCGAAGGAGAGCAGAAAACTATAATTAAAACACCGCCTCAATTGAGGTACATCAGTGTTGTGTTCTCACCGAATGGGGATAAAGTGCTTACTGGCAGTAGGGACAAACCGGTGCAGTTCTGGGACACAAATACAGGAGAACACATAGCAACACTCACGGGACATACGGGGGGTGTTAACAACGTAGTGTTTTCTCCAGATGGAAACACCATTGCCAGTGGAAGCCACGACGGGACAATTCTCCTATGGGAGCTGCGTTAGTACTAATAGGTATAGTTTAGAGGATCCACACTGCCATCTTGCCGGTGCCACGATTACACCATGCATAATACGGAATCGCGGTAACTTCTATCTGCTTCGCACTCGGGCCCGTGAGATAGAGATTATCTCCCCACTCGGTATCGTTCAGGACGCTGCCCGTACCACGGATAAGCGTTACACCTCCCAATAAGTCACTATTAAATGTCGTCTCCAGTGCGTTATTGTTGGTGAGAGCCAGCGTCTGAAACGCGCCATCAGGGTTGTCAACATCTTCAAAACAGTAGACGAGCGGACCGCGGCGTAAAGCAGAGCGTCCAAGGTTTTCTCTCACAAGTGGATGCGCGTGGACACGTGTAACAGGCATCGCGAGTTGAAGTGCCACACGGTCACCGGCGCGCCATTCTCGTGTGATAGAGAGATAACCGTCCGAATTCGCTTGTGCGTTGTAGACTTCACCGTTGACCCGTGCTTCAAACTCTTCACACCACCCCGGAATCCGTAGTTTCAAACTGAAGGATACCGGTGCTTGTGGCGTGATTGTTAGCGTTACGTCGCCTGTCCACGGGTAATCGGTTGCTTGTGTCAGTCTCACTGGGACATTCCGTGCGACAATCGCATCGGCGGTGCCGCCGACATACAGGTTCACCCATAAACCTTCTTCCGATTCGGCGTAGATGTACTGTCCAATAGAGGCGAGAAGTCGAGCGATATTCGGTGGGCAGCACGCACAACCGAACCATTCGTGTCGATGCCTATCCCCGTGGCTTGCCAATGGATTCTGATAGAAGAAACCCGTGCCATCGAGCGAGATGCCGGAGAGTGCGCCGTTGTAGAGCGCCGTCTCCAATACATCAACAAAACGAGACTCCCCACGCAGCAAGAACATCCGATGTGCCCAGAATATCAGTCCGATAGAGGCGCACGTTTCGGCATAAGCAGAGAAATTGGGCAATTCATAATCTTTCGTGAAACCTTCGTTGTGTCCAGAGGGGCCCACACCACCAGTGATATATAGACGTTTCCCGACGTTCTGCCAGAGGGCTTCAAGCGCGTGTGTAATAGCGGTATCACCGGTTTCGTAAGCGATCTCGGCGGCACCACTATAAAGATACATCGCGCGCACAGCGTGCCCGACACACTCTGTCTGTTCCTGTATCGGGAGATGGGCTTGGGCGTAATGTCCCTCGAATTTTCCATCGCGTGTGAAGTGGTGTTGATATGCACCGAGTCCACCCGGAAGGTCCGGGTTCTGTAATTCTTTCTCAAAAATTGACGGAGAATGTCCACGCTGTCTGACAAAGTAATCCGCGAGGGACATGTAGCGGACTTCGCCTGTCACACGCGCCAGTTTCACGAGCGCGAGTTCGATCCCTTCATGTCCGGGCAACCCGTCTCGTTTGCCGGGGCCGAAGGTGTTATCTATCAGATCCGCGAACCGACACGCAACGTCTAACAGCGTCTGCTTTCCTGTGGCTTGGTAATGCGCGACACCTGCTTCAAAGAGGTGTCCGGCACAATACAGTTCGTGCATCATACCGAGGTTCTGCCACCGTTTTGTCGGTTCAACCAATGTAAAGTAGGTATTCAGGTAACCATCGGGCTGTTGGCTCGCGGCGATCTTTGCGATGACTTCATCGAGTTCCGCTTCCCATTCTGGATTCGGATGCGTCCAGAGTGTATACGCTGCCGCTTCTATCCATTTATGGACATCCGAATCGTTGAAGAAGATCCCTTCAAAATCCCCAGACATCAAGCCAGCGGCTTTCGCGAAGTTATCAATCCTGCCGGTTATTTGGCACTGCGCGAGTTCATGTGGAATTGTCGCCTCGGAATTCGTTTTCTGTCGAGGTGCCCAAAACTGGTCGCTAATCGTGACAGCCGTAAACGGAAGTGCTCTCAAAATTTTATCCTTTTCCATGTTGTCGAGTCAGGCAAAACTAAGGTATGGGTACCTCGATGGACGATCGAGTTAACGTCGTATCAACGGCTTCTCATGCTGACCTGTTGGAACGCTTCTTTCGGTAAATATTTTCCTAACACTTTTTCAAGGTCTGAGTCCGAAAGCTGCTGTGGCGTGATTAAGACGCATTTGTTCCGTGAACTCGTTGTCCAAGAGGTCTCAAAATCCTTATAACTTAATCGACGCTCAGAGAAACTCGCTGGGTTTTGAAAGGATACTTCACTTGTAGCGTCGTTATAACGCGTTAAGGGTAGAATCTCCGGGTGCCCACGTGAAAATTCGATCTTTACAATCGGAACCCACCCTTTCGCGATAAACGCTTTTAGGACATCGAACGAACAGTTGGAGATAATAGCAGCGTGCTGTGCTGCGCCACGCGTCTTCGCATAGAAATCATCAAGTCCACCTCTGGTATTCGCGTTCGGTGGTGCCTTGAAAGCGTTTCCAACGTATGGCCGTTCTTGCAAACGGACGAAAGCATTTTCAGGCAAGCTGGATTGATTCTGTTTTGACTGAGGCGTCATGTTCCTCTCGGCGGCAGTGATCGCGGATTCTGGGACATGGTATTGACCTTGCGGTGGCGGACCGCAGTTTATTGATAGAAACAGAAAAACAAGCGATGCGACACAAGCGCACACAGTCGAATATGAAGAGTTAGGAAGTCGTACCTGACGCACTCCTCTTAAAAAAAACGGATGGCGTTTCATAATTTTATTCCTCCTTGCACATAGAAACGGCTTGCCTGAGAAACGGTTTACATATCGTTATCAATCGAGCTTAACTGTTATTTCCCGTTTTTCCTTCCATGATTCCACAATCGCTTCGGTAATCCGTAGTGCTTGCAAGCCATCTCTTCCTGTCGGTGCGGGCGGGCGATCGGTGAGTAGATCATCAACGAGAGCCGCCATCCGTAGTGCGAATGTCCCATCAAAAGCAAGCTGTTCGGCTCTAAAAATGGAGGGTCGATATTCTTCAACGACCTGATTATCTCGTTTCATTAGAGTGGCGCGTGAGAGCACATTATTGACCACGATTTCGCCATCAGAGCCGCAAATTTCAAGGTGTTCGATCGGGTGGATAAAATCGCTGTCCCAGCTCGCTAAGAGTGTCGCGACGACTTCCGTTTCATAACGGAACGAGATCGCCATACTGGTATAGCATGCGTCCTCGCCTTCGCGCGCTTCATGTTGCCGCGGTTTCGCCATCTGCGCACAAACGGCAACAATTTCGCCACCGAACCAGCGGAGCAGATCAATGGCATGCGTCTCGAGTTCGTAAAGTAGGTAATATTCTCCCTTCCATGTTGAAGCCGGGCCACCTTGCGATAATTTCATGTCTAAGTAATACGTCTGCCCAATTGCCCCTGCGTCAAACCATTTCCGTGCTTGGACATATCCCGGTGCGAATCGGCGATTGTAGTCGATAGCGAGGTGAACACCCTTCTCTTCTGCTTTGGCTACCATCTGTTCTGCTTCGTCAATATAAAGCGAGAGCGGTTTCTCGGAAATAACATGTTTACCTGCTTCCAGGCATTCCATCACGGGTTCAAAGTGCAGATGGTCGGCGGTTACGACATCTACCAAGTCGCATTCTTCATGCGCAAGCATCTCCTGGATGGAGGGATACCACTTGGCAATATTGAGTTCTTCGGCACGTGCTTGCGCTTTAGCGGCATCTATATCACACACTGCCACCAATTCCGCCCCCGGATGCTGCAGATAGCCGAGTTGATGCAGACGTCCTATACCACCGCACCCAACTGCTGCAACTTTCAGTTTCCCTGCCATAATCGTGTTCTCCTTTACGCGCTGGGCGCGCCGCGAGCAAAATGTGCTCCTACTAAAGTTCTAATCCGACCTACGACCTTCATCTTTAGAATCTGTCTTCGGCAGATGTATCTCTACCTACAACATATAGTATATCATGCAAAAAAAAATAACAAGTGAAAATTATTCTGCAGAACTCCGTAAAATCCAAAATGGAGATGTTGCGGCACTGACGCTTTTGTGGTATACTTTTCTCATCAAATTTTGAAAGAGGGGTGTGCCGTAATGAACTGCCCACGTTGTAAACGGAGAGATGCCGTCAAAAATGGGAAAGCCAGGGGAAGTCAACGCTACAAATGTAAAGCCTGCGGTTTTCAGTTTACACGTCAGACGACTCGCGGGAGACCACCATGGCAGCGAGCCTTGGCGGTTTTCTTATACTGCCGTGGGGTCTCTATAAGCGATATAGCACGGATGTTCTCGGTGGCACCGAGTACCGTCTTCAAATGGATCCGAAAATTTGGATCCGAATATACACCACTACCTGAAGCGGCTGCAGGTGGCACCATTTTTCTTGATGCGAACGAAATAACAGAGTATCTCGAAAAACAGAGCGAATCTTCTGAATCTGGAAAAATTTTTGTCGTGATACCGGAGGACGTGTCATCTGAGAACGTGGTCGTCGGAATTAAACAGGATTGATCAAGAACCGCATCGTGGAGACACAATTTGATTTGTCTTGACAATCTCGAAAATCTGTTTTAAAATTGGAGAAGGAGGTTTTGACATACTCCCCCCGCTAAAGCAGGGGGATTCTTAGAAACACCCTGCGCGGGGCAGATCGTGCGATCAACGACCTTAGCTTGCATAGCAAGTCTTACAAAGCCTCCTGCAACAGTTAATGCCCTAACTGCGACACCGAAGTGTCCTTACGAAAAGTTTTGAGTCGTCTGTTTCAGATGGGATGTGCTTTTAAGCAATCTTTCCCTACTAACGACTGACAAGCAGATTTTCAACAAGTATAGAGGCGTGTGAGGCTTTTACGTAGTTATCTCACTTGTTTAGTGTATCTACCACAACATTAACTACAACCAATGCCGAACACTACTTATTTAGACGATTTAGAGAGAAAAACGTTTAGACGAAAACAACGAAAAACATAGGCAGTGTCTACATCCCTCCACTGAAGTAGGGGGTTTTGACACCGAAGAATAGGATAAAACTGACTTATGAAAACACGATTTTTAACAGCAAATTTTGGCTTACAAACGCTGCCAAAATTTGGAAGAATTATCACGTATAGTGCAAGTATATGTCTATCCATGCTCCTCTTTGTAGGCGTTGCAAACGCAGCGGATTCGTTCGGGGACCCGTTTGAAGGGGGCGACTTGAAGAATCCTAATTGGGAATGGCAGAACGAACCCCCGAAATGGGATGTCGGCAAAACCCGCGCGGATTTCCTGTATATTGACAGTGAACCGAACCGAAATCTCTGGGCAACAGACGCATCTCATTTCCTGTATCAGGAAACCGATACCGATATGTTTGATGTCGAAACCCACTTCTTCGCCAAATGGGATACCAGTTCAGGAGTCAATGGACTGGTCGTGAAAAGCCCGAGCGACGATAATTGGGTAACCATTAAATTCTGGTCGCGAGATGCAGGACCAAAAGGACAAATCCAATATCAAACCAAGCAAGCCGGGATGGGTCCGCCTGATATCCATTGGAAGTTTGGTGATTGGGGTGAGGTCGAATTGTCCCTCCGACTCAAAAAAGATGGCGATACATATACTGCTTGGTATAAGGCAGCGGAAGATAAGGATTGGGTGGATATTGGAGAAGGTGAATTTGAACTCACGCCGCCGTTATGGCTCGGAATTTATGCCGGTGTCGCAGCAGGCGCAGGAAATCTGGAGGTCGAATACGAATACTTCAACGACAATCTGAATCCGTTCCCCGTTGAACCCGGCGGAAAAGCGACGACAACTTGGGCAGCAGTCAAATCCCAATATTAAGGGTGGATGCAAATTATGCGGTATTATCTGATCCTTATTTTTATTTTCTTCGGTGTTTCCGCACTCGCGGCATCCACCTTCAAGGATGTCAGTCGCACCGCAAATGTCTATCAACGTGAAACACCCGTTGACACGGAGTCCGGGGCCTGGTGGGGTCCCGGTACTGCCGCTGTAGATTACAATAATGACGGTTGTTGGCTTGATATCTTCGTCGTTGGCGATGGCGGTTTACCCAACGCACTTTACCACAACAATCAGGATGGAACATTCACAGATATAGCGGCGAAGGCAGGTATCGCTCATACACCGAATGGGCGCGGGTGTGTCTGGTTCGATTACAACAATGACGGATGGCGCGACCTCTATGTAACCTGTGCCGGTCCCAATTTTCTCTTTGAAAACAACGGAGATGGTACCTTCACAGACGTAAGCGAACACGCAGGTGTTGCCGATGAAAAACACGGCACCGGTCCCGTAATCGCTGATTATGATCACGATGGATGGTTGGACATCTATATCGCTAATTGGGGACGAGCACCCTCCCTCTTAAACCCAATTCCTGCTCCAAAAACCAACGTCCTCTACCGAAATCGAGGGGATGGCACCTTTGAAGAAGTTACAAAAATCGCTGGCGTTGAAGATGACGGGATCGCTTGGGGGGCAATCTTCTTTGACTACGATGGCGATACTTGGGCAGACCTGTTCGTCGCAAACGATCACGGACCTGACAAACTCTATCGCAACAGAGGCGATGGCACTTTTGCTGATGTTTCAGAGTCGTCTGGCATCGTAACCGAAATCAACGGGAAACCGACAGGCGCGATGGGACTCTGCGTCGGCGACTATGATAACGACACTGACTTAGACTTTTTCATCACTAACTACGATGCGGATCTCCTCTGGCGAAATAACGGTGACGGCACTTTCACGAATGTGGCTGAAGCTGCTGGGGTCGCAAACGAGGGTGTAGGCTGGTACGCCAGTTTTGTTGACTATGACAACGACGGTTGGCGCGATCTCTACGTCGTCAACGGTGATGTTGATGGCTCACAAAAGACCAATCGCAATCGCCTCTATCATAATCAGAACGGACAATTTGTTGACCGTGCCGATGCACTCAACGCCACTGTTGATGCGGTCGCACGCGGTGCAACCTCTGGTGATTTTGATAACGATGGCGATGTCGATTTCTATGTCGTCAACAACACCGGCAATACCCTTCTCCAAAACGATCTGGATCCTGGCTTTCCGAAATCTAACAATCGGTTCGTCCAATCTAAGAATCGACGCATCAAAATCCGGTTGATCGGCACAGAAAGCAACCGAGATGGCATCGGCACACGCGTGACAGTAGCAGTGGGTAACCACGTTCAAACACAAGAATTAATCTGTGGTACAGGTTTCTTGGGCAGTGACAGTTTAGAACTCGAATTTGGCTTTGCTGGATTGTATCAATCGGGTTCTATTACCTTGGCATGGCCCTCCGGGATTGTCGAAACGCATCAATTTGGATTTGGTGGGGATGTCTATATCTTTACAGAAGCAGGTGATGTGGTAACGGCTGTTGAACCGACTGGGAAACTGGGCACAACATGGGGCAAAGTCAAAGCTGCCGAGGTCTTTCAGAACTATCCGAACCCGTTTAATCCGGAAACTTGGATTCCCTACCGACTCTTTGAATCCAGCGATGTCCAGATATCAATCTACTCCCAAACGGGTGAACTGATTCGCAACTTCAACCTCGGACATCAGGCGCATGGCGAAAAGATCCTCTATTGGGATGGTAAAAACCGAGAGGGAGAAACTGTCGCCAGTGGCATCTATTTTTATCAGTTCAAGGCAGGCGATACCCAAAGCGTTCGGAAAATGTGGTTAATGAAGTAGGCATAATTCCTAGCCTTGTGATAATTTCTAAACTAAATGGAACGAGGTTAGAATGGAGGAGAAAATGACTTTAATAGTAGAAGAAGGGAAAATAAGCAATGGACACATTGTCCTATCTAAACCTCTTTCCTTACCGGAGGGTACTGAAGTACGCGTACAGATAGAACCCGTGGATCCAGATGCTATTAGTGAAGATAATAGTCAAGATAAAGATTCCAATGAATCTGAGGAATTTGCTAATCTACCTTTCTTTGGGATGTGGGCAGACCGAGAGGATATGCGTGATAGTGTTGAATGGGTGCGAAAACAGAGAGAAAAATCGAAAGAACGACTTACCGATAGCCGATAGCCAAATGGAAAATATATTTTTCAGGTGGTGGGGATGTGGCGCATTTGATGCCTGCTTTGGCGACATCAATATCGCCTTTGATCCCTATCTCTTCAATCAGAACTTAGCGGATGTCCAACCGATATACGACTATATCTTTATTTCCCATGAGCATTTCGATCACTGCCACCCCGAAACCTTGCGAAAGTTATGTCGCGGCAAGCACTTTAAAAAACTGTTCGTCAACCCCGGATGCATGACACCCGCACAACCCATCGCCGAGAAATATGGGGATGCCGCATTTGAACGCGACCTGCCAATCACTAAACACGTTCCCGCTGATAAAGTACAAATTCTCTACCCGAAACATCTCAACGAGAGACAGGGCGTATCGCGCAATTTTCAAGGATCAGACACGCTCAGCCTCGGCGATATTCAAGTTGAAACAATCGAAAGTGGCGAAAATCAGACCCCAAATCTACCGACAAACGGGTATCTCATAACACACACAAAAAAGAATGTCTCGATCTTACACATTGGTGATTTACACGAACCCTATCCGGCATTGGCAAACCTCCACGGCAAGGTGGATTTCCTGATTCACATGAAACTCGGCATCGGTGGTGGGCTTGCACCTCGACTCATCGAATTATTGGAACTGATTCAACCTCACTACATGATACCGACGCACTATCGAACCGACCGAAAATCCGACCCTATTCCAGAGGGACATTGGCCCCCAAACGTCACCGATGAAATGGCGTTCATTGAATCGATGCGTGCCATTATTGGCAATAGAACACAACTCCTCCCCTTTACCGCAGGCGTGGAATACGAAGTAGAGATGCCGCAAAAACAGGTCATCTGGAAATGGGAGTGGTTCAATACTTGGGACGTTCCGCCGTGGCGAGGATAAGATTACGATTAGCGATTTCTACGTTCACTGTTCCCGAAATGTGCCTACGCGCAAGGAATTACTACAATGAAACCGACACGTTTTCTGATTTTGACGATACTTTTTGTTTTACTATTGTTTCACGCGAATGTCTCTGCCCAAGATTATACCGAGTGGAATTTACCCGAGGGTGCCAAAGCACGCCTCGGTAAAGGCACAATAACCGGAAATATCCAGTATTCTCCAGATGGTAGTCTACTGGCGGTTTCGAGTTCCATTGGTGTCTGGCTTTACGATGCGGACACCCATCAAGAAATTAACTTGCTTGTCGGCCATACAGCGCAGATCTCAGCCGTCGCATTTTCTCCGAATGGAAATACACTGGCTGCTGGCAGTACGGACGGAACGATCCAGTTGTGGAACCCGCGTACCGGCGAACAGAAAGCGTCTCCGAGAGGACACAATCGCGGTCGTATTACTTCGCTCGCGTTTTCGCCTTTGTCGCAGATCGACTTACTTGCAAGTGGTAGTTCAGACAAAACAATTCGATTGTGGGGCGCGAGTACAGGCAACTACATAACGACTTTAATGGGACATCCGGGATCCGTCACTTCTGTTGCGTTCAGTCCAGACGGACTAATGCTTGCCAGTGGTGGTGGGCACGAAGACAATACAATTCGATTGTGGAATGCAAACGATAATTTCCGTAATTTCCGTCTCACTGTCACCACCCTTGCAGGGCATGAATATGGCGTTACGTCCGTTGCGTTCAGTCCAGATGGACGGATGCTTGTCAGTGGAAGTACGGATAATACAATTCGATTGTGGGATCCACATACCAGGGAACACAAGGCGACCCTCAGTGAACACACACAGGATGTCACTTCCGTTGCGTTTTCTCCGGATGGGCAAACACTCGCGAGTGTGGGCAGGGACGAAACCGTTCGGTTATGGGATCCTGTCACTGAAACGCTCAAGACAACTTTCACTGGACATACCGGTTGGGATGCCTCTGTTGCGTTCAGTCCAGATGGACGAACCCTTGCCAGTGCAGGTGATGACCAGATGATCCAATTTTGGGATTATGTCGCCTTCCAACACAAGTCTACTATCACCGGTCATACTTTTCCAGTTAATGAGATTGCGTTCGCGCCCGATGGACAGACTTTCGCGAGTGCCGGCGATGGTAAAGCGATTCGTTTGTGGGACACCGACACAGGGCAGCTTCAGGATACACTCACTGAACATGGTGGACGTGTCTTTTCCGTTGCATTTAGTCCAGATAGCCAAACGCTCGCCAGCGGCGGTGGGTGGGGGGATAACGCAATTCGGTTATGGGATGTCCACGCCGGGCAACCCAAAGTACCTATCACAAGCCATAAACATGGTGTGGAGTCCATCATGTTTAGTCCAGACGGTAGCACAATGGCAAGTGGCAGTTGGGACAGCACAGTTCGATTGTGGGATGCCGATACAAGTGAACACAAAGCAACGCTCAGAGCCGGTGCCACTGTCTTTACTGTAGCATTCAGCCCAGATAGTCGGACGCTTGCCAGCGGAGGGCGGGACAATGCAATTCACTTATGGGATGTAGAGAGAGGAGAACACCTAACATCTTTGGAAGAACACACACGTCTTGTTGATGCGGTGGCGTTTAGTCCTGATGGTGGTACCCTTGCCAGCGGTAGTTGGGATAACACAGTTCGATTGTGGAATATACAGACAGGACAATCCTACGTTACGCTCATGGGACATACGTCTCGTGTCAAATCTATTGTGTTCTTTCCTGATGGGAAAACGCTTGCCAGTGGCAGTTGGGATGATACAATTCGGTTGTGGGATACACAAACAGGACAGCTTCAAGCAACACTCACAGGGCATACTGCTGGTGTTAACACGCTCGCACTCTCTCGCTATGGTGGCACCCTTGCAAGCGGAGGTGATGATGGCACGATTCTCTTATGGGAGTTTACGCCTATTGAACCGAAGATAATAGTGGATGTGAACAGTGATGGTGTTGTGAATATCCAAGACTTGGTACTCGTCGCATCCCATCTCGGTGAGACCGGGCTGAGTCCTGGAGACGTAAACGGTGATGGTGTTGTGAATATCCAAGACTTAGTACTCGTCGCATCCCATTTCGGAGACAGTTAGGGCAATCGATAAACGCTGAAAAACAACCGAGATTGAAGATGATTGTAAGATTTACCGTGATAAGGACAAGGAGGTTTTTTATTATGGATAATCTTTCAATCATATAAATCCTGGTCAAAATTTGGAGAAAAGTTAACGTGTCAACAGATCAACGCCTCCGGGTCGCTATCTACGGCTGCGGCAATTTTGCGAAACGGACGCGCATTCCAAACCTATTACAGACAGATGCGGTCGATATTGTCGCTGTATGTGATAGCAATTTACAAGCAGCGCAGGAAATCGCCACCGACTTTAAGGTGCCACACGTCTATCACACCGAAAATGATGGCGCGTATAAGATGCTTGACGCTGAAGCCATTGACGTGTTATACTCTATCGTGCCAGCGTACGTACGAACCGATGTCGAAGTGAGCGCAGTGAAAAAGGGTATCCATCTCTTCAGTGAGAAACCACAAGCGATCACGATGCAAGTCGCACGCCGAATAGATGACGCTGTGCAGCAGGCGGGCGTTATCAGTACCGTCGGATTTCGTGAAAGGTATCGTCCTCTCTTTCAAGAGGCACGTCAATTCTTGGTGGACAAACAGATTGTGCATGTCCGTTTCCAGAGTTTCGGTGGATTACCGCCTTCAACGGATGGTGGTGCTAAAACGTGGTGGGCGGAGATGGACAAATCCGGTGGTCGTGCCCTCGATTGGGGAGTCCATGCAACGGATTATAGCCGGTTTATGACGGGTTTGGATGTCGCACGGGCGCAAGCCTTCTATTGTGAACGTTCTGCTTATGCAACCGCTTTGTCGTCAAGTTTCAATTACTGTTTTGACAATGGTGCTACGATGACGCTGAGTTTCGTCTCAGCTGGTTCCAGTCCGAGAAACGAACCGTGGTTTACGGTTTTCTATGAAGACGGATGCCTTGAAATTTACCAATACGATAGGATTGAGGTCAATGGTAAAATCCTTTATCAAGCCGACGAATTCGACCCGTGGTTGGAACAGGATAAAACCTTTATCCGCGCTATATTGACCGACGATGCAAGCATTTTATGCAGCGATTACCACGATGGTCTGTTCTCTTTGGCACCTGTTTTGGCTGGCTGGAAATCCGCCCGTCGTAACGGGGAATGTATTGATGTCGCGTCGTTTATGAATGACGTATAATTAAAAATCAAGAAAGGAAAAATTATGGATGCAAGATTAAGAAAGATTCAGATTACACCCATGAAATTCGACAAAGAGGGCGCGATGCAGCGTGAGGAATTCGCTACGCTTACCATCGAAGTACCGATGGATAGCACAGCACAACGCGCCGCTATTATAGAATTGTGTGAGCTCCTTGACCAGGAATGGGTTATGGTTAACGTTGAGGGCAAAACGGTCGTGGCTGTCAGCACCGCTTGATTTAATAGTTTTCAGTTATCGGTAAAGAAGTTGCCAGTATCCAGTGTCCAGTTGCCAGAAAGGACACATCTGGTGACTGGACACTGCTGATAACTGAAAGATTTTTCGTAGAAAAAATCGCACTGTTCTCACTGCGAAGCATGATAGCTGTTAAAAAATATGAAAAAGAAATGGCTTTTTACCCCCGGCCCCACGCCGATTCCGCCCGAAGCATTGTTGGCGATGGCGCAACCGATTGATTACCACCGCAGCGAAGATACTGTCGCATTAATTAAAGACGTTCTCGAAAAACTCAAACATGTTTTCCAAACCGAGAACGATGTCCTCTTCT
This sequence comes from Candidatus Poribacteria bacterium, assembly GCA_026706025.1. Classification (NCBI taxonomy): domain Bacteria; phylum Candidatus Poribacteria; species Candidatus Poribacteria bacterium. The sequence continues at coordinate 31,880 of JAPOZO010000099.1, read as the reverse complement.
TAACATCATCTGGTACCGGTGGTATGGAAGGTGCAGTTGCGAATCTACTGTCTCGTGGAGACAAAGTGATTGTGATCCGGAGTGGTAAATTCGGGGAACGCTGGGGCGACATCTGCACCGCCTTCGGGGTTGAAATTATACCGATTGACGTAACGTATGGAAATTCTGTTGACCCGCAGGCAGTAGAAACGCTTTTAGTTGAACATCCTGATGTAAAAGCGGTTTACGCAACACTTTGTGAGACCTCGACGGGTGTTCTACACGACATTGAGGCACTCGCACGCCTGACCCGAGTGCGCCCAACACTCTTGATTGTTGATGCTGTCAGCGGACTCGGTGCTGACGATTTACAGATGGACAATTGGGGTGTGGATGTCGTTGTTTCTTGTGCGCAAAAAGGGTTAATGACCCCACCCGGGCTATCGATCGTAGCACTCAATCAGCGTGCCTGGGAGGCAGTTGAACGTTCTGACCTCCCGAAATATTATTTTGACTTCCGTAAGGCTTATGAGACCGGCTTACAGGGTTCTGTCCCCTATACACCGGCAGTGACACTGCTGACGGCACTGCAATGTGCGCTAAATCGCATCTGTGAAGAGGGTATCCGTAGGACGATTGCGCGTCACAGCCGCTTAGCTGCTGCGACCCGAAGTGCAGTTAAGGCGTTAGGGCTTTCCCTGTTTGCGGTATCGCCAGCGAATACTGTAACATCAATCCGGTTACCAGAAGCAGTTGATGGGAAGGCTTTCATCAATCTGATGCTCGGGGAATACGGTATCACCTATGCTGGTGGTCAGAGCCAGTTAAGTGGAAAAATCGTCCGAATTGCACACCTCGGTTGGATGAATGAAAACGACGTTATCGTCGCTATTTCTGCGTTTGAGCGCGGATTAGTGGAAATCGGTTGTGATATTCCGCTCGGTGCCGGAGTTACCGCTGCACAAGAGGTTTTTCGTGTTCTTAAATATTAGGTTTCTGCTCCGATTTTTCCGATGTCAAAATCGGGTTTCCGATAAAAAAACAAAAACGTAGTCCGTAATGTAATGGAGGACGGGTCTACGGAATGAAACTTCAAAGTACCGACTCACCTCACCGAACCGCAAGGAAAGTTAAAAGTATGTCTGAGACGACACTTTTTGATGCCTCGTATGAGCAGCGAAAAAAGCCACTACTAACCCAGACGTTAGAACGGCTCCGTCCCATTTATAGTAAGTCGGAATTGGATTTTTTACGTATTGATAGTATGAGCCGCGAGGGATTAGCACAACGTTCCGGGCGCGGGTTTGTCAATCGGGATATCCTTGAAACGGTACTCGGCAATTTGCTTGAATGTGTCGCGCCAGGGTCACACAATGCGCCGCATCTCGCGCATCAGAAACGCGAACTTGCCGCGGCAATCGAAGAGGTGGCGGACCAACTCTATGCAATGGTCGCACAATCTTTTTTGGCTGTCAAAGACGAAACACCACTTGATACTGCGCTTGAAACTGCTTTTTCGCTGCTCTCGGAACTACCGCGGTTTAAAAGTCGAGCACTCTGGAATCGATTCGCCTCTCTCAAAGACCCTGCTGTTTGGGATGCGTATCTTCTTCACACCGGTATTTCACGAGAAAAACTCGCAGCCATTGATTTTCGATCCCAAGTTGACACCGCAATTCAGGAGCGAACCTTTGAACCGTATCAAGACTTTCTCGGCACGCTGAATCTTGCCGCCGTTTTGGACTATCAACTCCAATTGGTAGGGAGTACGTACCCAGGGTGGCGTGTGCTCTTTTACCACGACGTCGCACACGCTTTGACGTGCAGTGAAGCCCCCGAGGAGAGTCCAGACATCCAAAGAGTCCCTGTCCCTCTGTTGCCGCGTGCTATTTCCGAACTCGCCGGACGTTACTATCAAGCCGATTTACACCCAGAAACACAGATCGGTGACGCTAATTTCCTTGAGCATCCGCATCGCGGCGTAACCACCGGACAAACAGGAATTATCGGTTCTGGATGCGTTATCTATCCGAGTACATTTGGTGGATTGAGCGTCAAAGTCAAGCAACGGCATCCGGTCATCGGCGACTTTGTTGAAGTCGGCACCGACACCAGTCTTCTCGGCCCCGTTCAAATCGACGACTATTGTACCATAGGCACCAACACCGAAATCTACGGGTTCGTTGAAATTGCGCAGCGATGCCGTATCGGTTCATCGGTTGTTATTGGTACTATTCGGGGCGCGTCGGAAAGCCCTGGACGAATTTATATAGGGGATGAGGTACGCATTGGAGATGGTACCGTCATTGAAAACACATCGGAAATGGACTTGATTATACCCAACCGCGCACAGATTCCCGCACGAAGTCACGTCGCAAACGACGGGTTCGGATTCCCACGATATATAGTCTGACTATGGAGAAAAAAGATGAAAAACATCATGGAGATAGATCCTATTGAAGCCCTTGAGCTGCTAAATATCCTCGTGAACGATCAGATTTTCGCGGCGCGCGAGCGGCTCATAGTGTTGCTTAACGAACCCCCTTCCGCTGAGAACAGACGGGAACTTGAGACAGAGTTCCGTGAATTCTATTGTGGTTATGAAAGTCTTGCGTTCTTTCTTGAAACGTATGAGGAGGACCCATTAGAGGGGCTGCCGCCGCACACATCACTATCGAAAAAGTTAAAACGGCAACGTGAATATATTCTTGCCAATCGGAAGACGACCCTGGAAGAGCGGATGTCCAGACGCGCTGGTGCTTACATGCACAGCGATCCGATGCCAGAGCAGAAAATCTTGGAGCTGCCAACAGACGAATATCGAAAACTGTTACGCATGCTCGTGAGTTTGGAGTTTTTCCCGGTGCAGGAACGTTTCCTCGCATTGCTGGAGCGAAACGCCCCACTTGCCGAATTAGATGTTGCGTTTCGAGAATTTTTCGTCGCCTACGAACTCTTGGAACTTGCATTGGAAGCGTATCATTATGACCCTGATGAGGGATTGGAATTACGACCAGAGGTCATCGAAAGGCTTGAACAAAGCATAGCGGATATTGAGGCAGGTGGTAAGACATATTCGCTTGAAGAAGTTTTCGAGAAGTTAGAAGGAGAATAGTTGTGTATACATTGCGGCACTCACGACGTGCCCGAACAGATATACAGCGTTTAGATCCAGCGGTGGCCCAGCGGATCCGCAATAAATTAAGATGGCTCTGTGAGAATTGCGACAATCGGCAGCATAAAGCACTGAAGGGTGAACACAAAGGAAAATTTACTTTGAAAATAAACGACTACCGTGCTCTCTATACTTTTGATAGGCAGACAAGAGTGTTGACTGTCCATGAAGTCGGACACCGGAGCAGGGTCTATTAAATATAACCGTTCCCGTCCGTCGTCAAAAAAACATGAGGAAATATGAAAAAGATAGCGCGCGCTTTGATCAGCGTCTACGACAAAACGAACCTTTTAGAAATAGCAACTGCCCTTGCACAACATGGTGTGGAAATCCTCTCCACCGGCGGCACGGCACAACACCTTCGGGACGCAGGGATTGACATCGTTGATGTTTCCGATTACACCGGCTTTCCTGAAATGATGGATGGTCGGGTCAAAACCCTCCATCCCAAAATCCATGGCGGCCTCCTCGCTGAACGAGATAATGCCGAACACAACGCACAAGCGGAAGCACACGATATCGGTTCCATTGACATAGTGATATGCAACCTATATCCGTTTGAAGCAACTGTCGCCAAGCCAGATGTAACACTTCCCGAAGCGATTGAGAATATTGACATCGGCGGTCCGACGATGATTCGTGCGGCGGCAAAAAATTATCGACACGTCGCTGCCCTCACGGATCCGAGCCAATACCCACAAATTATTGCCGACTTAGATGCCAATGACGGCTGCCTCTCGGAAGCACGGCGATTTGAATTGGCAAAAGCAGCGTTTGCACATACCGCTCACTACGACACTGCAATTGCTGCCTATCTTACCAATAATGATTCCCCTCTGATAACGGGGGTTAATAAAGCAGAGGATTCCGAAACAGACGCATTCGCGGATAACCTAACCCTCCATTTCAAGAAGGAACGTACACTCCGTTATGGCGAAAACCCACATCAGCGCGCCGCTTTCTACAGAACTGAAACCACACCAGGACCGTCCGCTGCATGGGCGAGTCAACTCAGTGGGCAACCGCTCTCCTTCAATAATCTCCTTGATTTAGACGCCGCTTTGGAAATTGTCAAGGACTTTGCAACGCCCGCGTGTGCCATCATCAAACATAACAATCCGTGTGGACTCGCGACGGCTGGCAATTTACAAGAAGCCTTCACAAATGCATTGGAATGTGATCGGACCTCTGCCTTCGGTTCGATTGTCGGGTTAAACCGCAAAGTGACAATCCAGACAGCGAACACGATCCGCGAAGCTGCACAAGCAGGCGTGAAAATTGATGCAATTATCGCACCGAGTTATACCGAGAAGGCATTGCGTGCGTTGTCACGTGTCAAACGCCGTCCTATCCTTGAAGTTGGGTCGTTGTCAACCTCCGACCCTGTTTTGCAGATTCGCAACATTACCGGCGGTATACTCGTCCAAGACCCGGATGTTCACGACATGGAAGCAGCAGCACTACAGGTTGCCACCAAACGTCCGCCTACAGACGAGGAGATAAACTCTCTACTGTTCGCCTGGAAAGCCTGCAAACATGTCAAATCCAACTGCATTTTGTTGGCAAACGACACGCAGAGCGTCGGTATCGGTGCGGGGCAGATGAGCCGCGTGGATGCCGCCATCATCGCTATTCGGAAAGCAGGCGAAAAAGCAAAAGGTGCCGTGTTAGCCTCGGATGCCTACTTCCCATTTCCAGATGGTGTCGAAATTGCCGGTGAGGCGGGCATCAGTGCGATTATCCAACCCGGTGGTTCCGTCAACGACGAGCCTGTGATTGAGACTGCTGACGCTTACGGCATGGCGATGGTTCTAACAAGCATCCGACATTTCCGGCATTAAGACCAATGTCTAACAGTTAGGGTATTAGGATCAACAAGAGAACTTTGTGTGAATATGGATGCCTAACTTGAGGTGAATATGGTAAATTTAGAAGCAGTTTGGTATCGGGTGCTAAAAGACACCTCTGTTGCACATTCCTCTATACACGGTCCCGATCATTGGGCACGTGTTGAAAGGAATGGTCTTTATGTGGCACAGAAAACAGGAGCTGATAAGATAATCGTTCAGTTGTTCGCAGTATTCCATGACTGCATGCGCCAGAACGATGATATTGATCCTGGGCATGGACGTAGAGGTGCCGAATATGCCGTTCAAATCAAAAATGAACTCATCAATATCCCCTCGGACGACTTTGATAAATTTTACTATGCATGTGAATGGCATACGGATCAGAGAACGACGGATGATGTTACGATCGCAGCATGCTGGGATGCCGATCGATTGGATATAGGTCGAGTCGGATATATATTAGACCCTCAATACATGAATTCCAAACCCGCCCAAGAAATAGCCAAACGCGATGATATTAGGGTCTTAGACCGCGTTGAGGCAAGGAATTGGGAAAAATTGGTTTGCAGATCAAATGTACGCTGATTTTCACAGACTGTACAATAGGAGACAGATATTTTCTGTTTCTTTCGATTGACTGAGATATGGGCAATTTCCTATTTGACGCTACAGTTTTTGAACAAACTGGACATTCGACGATTTTTGTGATATTCTATGCCCAGAAAAATACGACAACTCATCTCGGATTTGAGAAAAGCCGGTTTTGTAAACACAGGTGGGAAAGGAAGCCATCGGAATTTCAAGCATCCTAAAGGTCCACGAGTTACGATTTCTGGAAAACTCGGCGATGATGCCAAGCCTTTTCAAGAAAAATTAATAAAAAAAGGAATTGAGGAGTCTCAAAGATGACTGAAAGCGCACAGTACATTAAGATCGTTGAGTGGTCAGACGAGGACGAATGCTTTATCGGGTACTGCCCGGGAATCATTGGTCCATGTTGCCACGGCACTGATGAAATTGAAGTTTACCAGCAGTTATGTGAGATCGTTGACGAGTGGATAGAAATTTTCCACCGAGACAATGAGGCACTCCCACCGCCGACTATCGGTAAAAACATTGAGGAATTTTTGAACGGGGCAGGTAATCACTAAGGAGGAATGGGTGAAAACATACTCATTTCAAGTCGTCTTAGAAAAAGACAAGTGGCCCGATGAGCCAGATGAAAACGCTGTCTGGCGAGCCTATATTCCCGCTTTAGAGCATCAAGGAGCTTCGAGTTGGGGGTATACGCAAAAAGAGACTTTAAAGAATCTGCAAGACGCTGTTGATTTGCTCATTGAATCATTTTTGGCACATGAAAAAGAACTACCTTCTGGTCTTTCTGCACAAACTCAGATCAGCGATTTGCCCTTAATCCGTTCTCCCTCCAGTTGAACAGTAAATCCTTATAGGAAATTGAAATTTGGCTACCACACTAACACTCCCACCCATAATAATTACAGGCGCAGGCGCGTCCGAGAATGTCGGTGAACAGGCGAAACGGCTCGGTGCAACGAACGCACTCGTCGTGACCGATCCGGGTATCGCTAAAATCGGATACGCCGACCAGATTGCCCAAAATTTACACGCTGCTGGCATAAGCAGCACCTGCTTCTCTGATGTCACACCCGATCCGACTTTACAGAACGTGCAGGATGGGCTAAAACAGTACGATGACGAAGCATGTGATATTATTGTGAGTATCGGCGGTGGCAGCGCAATTGACTGCGGAAAAGGCATCGCCATGAAACTAACCAATGATGGCGATTTTGCTGATTATATGGGTGTGGATAAAATCCCGAATCCCGGCGCACCCCTTATTGCGATACCGACAACGGGCGGCACTGGAAGTGAAGTCTCCAAGGTTACCGTTATTACGGATGCTGTGCGGAATGTGAAGATGATGCTCAGCAGCGCTTGTCTACTTGCACACGTCGCACTTGTGGACCCGCTGTTGTCTCTGACAACACCACCGCACTTGACGGCAGCAGTCGGTGTTGACGCGTTGACGCATGCAATAGAGGCATACATCTCCAAACGCGCGCAACCGATCACCGACGCACTTGCATTGAAGGCGATTGAGATGATTTCGGGGTCGCTGCGGCAGGCGTGGGCAGACGGCGAAAATATCCCCGCACGCACGGATATGATGATCGGTGCGTCTATCGCAGGGATGGCGTTCAGCAATTCCTCTGTCGCGCTGGTCCACGGCATGTCGCGTCCAATTGGTGCGTATTTCCACGTTCATCATGGACTCTCGAATTCGGTGTTGTTACGCGATGTGATGGCATTTAGCGTCGTCGGGGTGCCCGACCGCTTTGCCGATATTGCACGTGCGATGGGTGAACCACTTGATGGATTATCCCCGATGCATCAGGCAGACGCAGCGGTTTCTGCCGTTGAACGACTCGTCACCGATATTCAGATGCCGCGACTCGGCGAAATCGATAAAATTGACAGAGAGAAATTTGAGGACGTGATTGAACAGATGGCAGCCGATGCCATTGCCAGTGGAAGCCCTGCCAACAATCCACGGCAAGCGACTGCTGAAGAGATCGTTGCGTTGTATCGTCAGTGTTTTTAAAAGTGGTGGGCACGCGCCGCCGTGCCGTTGACGCAAAGCATGGTATGCCTCGCGCAATTCTCAGAAAAATAACCTTGGCGTTCCTATTGTGCCTGTTGTTTGCCGCGTGTGAGACTTCTGATGTGCTGCTCCCCGAAAGCAGCGCACCGATTTATTATGGAACGATTGATAATATCGACGATGTCTACGATGGCGACACAATCCAAGATGTAGCGATCTTAATCTATCCGTTTCATTCACCAACGCCGGGCATGAGCGAGGCGCAATTAACCCTCTGGCCCGGTATTGAACGTCGTGTTGACGGCATTTATAGCATCACAAACATCAGAATAGCGGGGGTAGATACGCCTGAAAAGCGTCCGATCCGCGGCGACCGCACCGAAATCTCAATTCAACGGGAAAAAGAACGTGCTGAAGCCGCAACGGACTTTCTTAAACAATTGCTCCTTGACAACAGTAAAGATGACGGCACGCTCGGATTCGTGATCCAGAATCCAGCGCTGGATAAATATGCAGGTCGCATCATCGCGGATGTGATATGTTTCAAAGATGGTGTATCTACTGATGTCGCTGAGGCGTTGATAGAAGCAGGACACGCCGTTATCTATGACGGCGGCACAAAAACGCACGATTGGGGTGCTGAATGAAAATGAACACCAACCGCATGAAAAGATTGTTAGATAGGGATTCCTGAAGTGCCAACGTTAATTTAGACCTAATAAAGACTACTCCAGTTGAAACCGAGTGTATCGCAGATCTGTCGAAACCTAATAATTGGTGTGCAACGCCTCACCCATCGCTCGTTTTCTACACATCGATATCTACTTTAACGCCTCATATTTACCAGATAAATCCCTGCTGCTACCAATACAGTTCCTGCTAATATACTCAACGACAGTTCATCCCCCAAAAACAGATTGCTAAACAATACACCGGACACAGGCATGAAAAAATACAAGACTACCAATTTGCTTGCTTTGTATTTTCTTAGCACCGATGTCAATGTCAGAAAACAGAAACCCGTGAGTATCCAGCCTTGATAGAGCATTCCTGCTCCATTTGCCAACGTCAATGCAATCGGTTTCCCACGCTCAAGGAAATAACTCAAAAATAGAAAACAGGGAATGTTTAAACTCAACAACCAGACGAGGAGGCGGTGAGGGTAAATGTCTTGAACAAACACCTTCGTGAGTGTAATGCGGAGTCCAAAGAGACAGGCAGCCAGCGTTACAATCAGGTCTCCGATGAGAGACTCCAAGGTGCCATCGCCTCGTAGGTTCGGCGCGATGGCTGCAACAACACCACCAAAGGCAGAGAGAATCCCTAATATCTTCCTAACAGAGAGCCGATCATCGGGAAGCCAAAAGTGCCCGAATATGACAGTAAAAATTGGGTAAAGCGCGAAAAAAATGGTTGAGCGAGAAGCAATAGTGAGTTCAGTGCCGATGTTCAACAGGACGGTATGAAATGCGTGCAATACCGCAACTACGGACAACCGGCGCACTTCTTCAAAACGCAACCGCATTGACATTCCCTGGAAAAAGCCCACACCACCAACAGCAAGAGTCCCTAATATATAACGAAGAAATGCCATTTTCAGCGGCGGAATGCCTTGCAAACTGATCTTAACAGCGAGTGAATTCCCGCCGTAAAGAGAAATGGTAGACAATACAAGGGCAATAATCTTACCGGGCGGATCTTCGTTTCTAAATTCTTTTTCTATCATAATTCTAATGAGGTAACCTCAACCTTACTCACGTTATAGTAAGCTTTCAATTACCAATCCACTATGGACGGATATAGAGAGGGGTGAGGCACGGGACCTCACCCACCACGATTTGCCAGAACAAAGGTGCAGGTTCTGTGAACCATTACATCCCAATGAGTTCGATTTGAACGTTGTCAGGTCCCTTGAAAAACGCCCTTTTGAACTCAGGTATCAGATAGTCGAGTTCTGCGCCTTTCGCCTGGAGTTCTGCGACGGTCGCGTCGAGGTCTTCTACAGTGAAGGCGAGTTGGAAGAGCCCCCAGCGCGGATTGCCGCTGCTATCTTCTACCTCCATATCCGGTAATTTAGAGGAGAGGAATATCCGTTCCCCACCGATTTCCATACGGACGACTTTTAACCTACCGACATCAACTGTTTCTAAGACTTTGCCGTCAAATATCTTTTCGTAATAACTGATTGCACCGTCCAAGTCCTCGCACCGAAGATGGACGTGGTCAAACGTAACTTTCATTGTTAGAATTTCCTTTTCTTAGAAGAAGCGTGCTTGGCAGCGCGCAAGTGAAAATATGATACAGGATATGTCATTATCACATAATTCGTTGATTGTGTCAGATAAAAAAGCACCTGTTGAACCTACTCAATATATCCAAGATCCCGTAACTTACCTTCCAGAATCTCTGTCTCCTCAGCCGTAGATTCTTGCGTTTTCAGGTGGTGGTAATTAGAATTCATGAGGATGTTATCATAGGCGTCTCGGAAGCGATCTGGATCTTCACAAGCAAACTCTTCACCACTCAGGACATGTCGGTACACGAACTCACTTGTCCGTTCATTTTCACGATACAGATACTTACCATCCGTTAGGGACCAGAGTCGAACGCCTTCCGAATACCTATCAATCTCTATGTTATCAACCATTGCCCGGGAAGTTACGCGATGGTGCGGTATCTCCAAGTTATTTTTATCAAGAAACCTAACACCGTAGAGACTATCCAACTCCGACAGGACCAATCGGTTTGCGTCAATTTTAGATGGAGATAGCAGGTCTTGTCCATAGCCATGATAGTCCACATCAATACCTGCGAGGTTTGTAAGGGTCGGGAACAAATCAATCGCTGAAATCGGCGGATTCGGAAATTCCAGATTCCCCACGTCAGGGATATGTGCTAACAACGGCACGTGTAGCACGTTCTGATGGAGTGTGGCACCGTGGTTTATAATCTCATCGCAGATACCTTCACCGTGATCTCCGAAGATGAAAATTGCCCACTCTGAGAGATGAAGTTGCTTCAAAATTTCAACGAGCTTAAATTCGAGTATATGCGTCACAGCGGCGTAGTAGGTACGTAACGCCTCATCCATCCTATTGTTATTGACGAGCCACCCGAAACTTGGAGCCCCTGGAATTCCGCTCATGCCATATTCAGCGTGTGCATACCAGAAATGCAGGAAACAGAACTGCGGTACGTCCGAAGGCTGCTTGAACTGTCGGATCAAGTCTTCAAGTGAGCCGAGGTGTTGTGCCGATGCATTCGGGTCAATTGCTGTAATGAACGGCTCAAAGTCGAGGAATCGGAACACATCCGGATATTCTGAACGCCCGGTGATGTGATAACCAGCATCACTAAATATCTGAAATAGATTTGGGATACCCTCGAACATCTTAAGGTAAGCCTGCCCATAGAGACCGTGTTCAAATGGATAAAGTCCGGTGAAATAGGAGGTATGAGATGGACGTGTCGCCGGTGCTGGCACAAAAAACTTTTCAGCAAACGAGAAATCCTGGGTCAGTAGGTCGAACTTCGGCGTGTTAAAAAGGGGGTTCGTCCGACTGAGTGCATCGAACCGCCAGCAATCAATTGAGATGAGTAAGAATTTATTGACAGTGTTGATTTTCATCATCTAATCCATCAAACGTAGATTGTGGAGTGCCAATGAAAAGTGCTTGATTTCTTTTTTAAAACACCTTAAAATGTAGGTGGCTAAGTGAGGGAAACTGACCGCCTGCATTTGCACATTATCAATGCGCGTAGTGTGGTGCAGTGCTGTACATCGCTAACATTGTATCACGACCATCTTCAAAAATCAAATTTTCCGTTAAGCAACACCTTAGGTAGCGTCTATATCTTCATCCTGAAGGACGGGGTCTTGACTCCGAAGATGATGGTAAAAATAAGGAATAACTTGTGAACAGACCCAAGATTGTTGTCCCCGGTGATTCACCACCACAAATCCAAGGCTCGCCGCATCTCGAACGCTTGAAACCCTACGGCGATGTTGTCCTCTACACCGACCGACCCGAGACGAACGAGGAGAAAATCCGCCGCGCTGAAGGTGCAGACATCCTCATCAATTCGCGCGGGATCGTCAAGTGGCCCGCAGACATCTTACGTCAACTGCCTAAACTCAAGTTAATTTCGCTCTGCTCCATCGGAACGGATATGATTGGACTTGAGGAGGCGAAAGCGCGTGGAATTACTGTTTGCAATCAACCCGGACGCACCGCGCCGGTTGTTGCGGAGCACGGGTTCGGGCTGATGTTCGCGCTCGCCAAACGCGCAGCATTCCTCACAGCCTCAATGAAGGCAGGCGGATGGCCCCGTATGGACAACATCTACTTGCAAGGGAAAACTTTAGGAATTGTCGGCACCGGGCATATCGGGACAGAGATGGCACGTCTCGGGCGAGCCGTCGGGATGAATGTGATCGCGTGGACGTATAACCCTTCAGCATCGCGTGCAGAGGCACTCGGCGTTCAGTTTGTTTCTCTTGATGAACTTCTCCGTACTGCCGATGTCGTCAGTTTGCATGTCAGGTTGACAGAGGAGAGTCACCATCTCATCGGTGAACGTGAATTTGGCTTGATGAAACCTGGCGCGCTCTTAATCAACGTTGCCCGTGGCGGCGTGCTTGACACCGACGCGCTTATCCGTGCGCTGGACAGCGGACACCTCGGTGGTGCTGCAATTGATGTTTACGACCAAGAGCCACCCCCAGCTAACTATCCGCTCTTAGAATGTGAACAGGTAATTCTAACACCGCATTGTGCCGATATGACACCGGAGGGTGTTGAACTGCTAAACGAAGGCGCGGTAGATAATATCATCGCTTTCCTCGAAGGCAAACCACAAAATGTAGTTGTTTGAGCTTTCGTAAGAGAAATTGTTGTAGTTAGAAGAGAGAAGAAATGCAATTGGTTCCAAATAAACTTGAGTCTCACCAGAAACCGATTTTCGACAACGGAGAAAATCGAGAAGAAACCCCCATAGTTAAAAAGCCGATTTTCGACAACGAAGAAAATCGAGAGGAGACCCCCATAGTTAAAAATATAGGTGTTGATACGGGCGGCACTTTCACGGACATCGTGATGCGTATCAATGGAGAACTGTTCACGCACAAAGTCCTATCTACACCCCAAAATCCAGCACACGCCGTGATACAAGGTGTGAGCGAAATCCTGCGTCTTCACAGTGCCGATGCCGTAGGGGCTGGGTCACCCAGCCCTTACATCGTCCACGGATCGACAGTCGCGACGAACGCGCTCCTTGAACGGAGAGGCGCGCGCATTGCACTTGTCACAACGAAAGGCTTTGAAGACGTTTTAGAGATAGGCAGACAGGCACGTCCAAGTCTCTACGATTTCTTTGTGGAACGTCCAGCACCACTTGTCCCTGCCGACAGACGTTTCGGTATACCGGAACGAACACTGCACACAGGCGAAATCCAGACCGAGATTGAATCCACCGATTTGGATGCACTTGCCTCCAAACTCGCTGCGTTGGAACTTGATGCAGTCGCAATCTGTTTCCTTTTCGCCTATGTCAACCCGCAGAATGAACAAATCGTTGCAGCACACCTCGCACGGCTTGGGATACCAATTTCATGTTCACACGAGGTCCTACCGGAATACCGCGAGTATGCACGTTTCAGCACCACCGTCGCGAATGCGTACATCCGTCCTACCTTAGAACGGCACCTCTCTACACTGACAGATTCTGATTTGCTGTACAGTTCTAACGAAACCGTGGTTCGTAATGAAATGGCGGGAGACCCGAACACGAAAAGCGTCAAGAAACAAGCAGCCGATACTTATCCGCAAGGAAAAATTAAAAAATCGTTTCGACTGATGCTCTCCAATGGCGGTAGTATTTCCGTAGAGGCATTTCAGGGAAGATTGCAAGCTGAAAACTTACCGTCCCAAGATACGTCTGTTGGTATCCGCACGGTCCTCTCTGGTCCCGCTGGCGGGGTTCTCGGTGCTTATCAAATCGCTAAAACTGCTGGCTACAACCAGATCATCACATTTGATATGGGTGGCACCTCCACGGATGTGAGCCTCTGTAATGACGGCATCTCGCTCACGACGGAAAGCACGATTAGCGGCCTCCCGATCAAGGTGCCGTTAATTGACATCCATACCGTCGGCGCAGGCGGCGGTTCTATCGCAACTCTGGACGCAGGTGGTGCCTTGCGCGTCGGACCAGAGAGTGCAGGCGCAGATCCAGGCCCAATTTGCTATGACAATAACGGAGAAGACATCACAGTAACCGATGCGAACCTCTTCTTAGGACGCATCGCTGCGACTCAGTTTTTAGGCGGTGCGATGTCACTTAACCTTGATAAGCCCGGCGCACACATTGAAAAATTTGCGGCACAACTCGGCATTCCTGCACTGCAAGCTGCCGACGGTATTCTCAAAGTTGCAAACGCAGCCATGGAACGTGCCATCAAGGTTATCTCAGTGGAACGAGGATTTGATACACGCGACTTCACACTCGTTTCCTTCGGTGGTGCTGGTGGTTTGCATGCTGCCTTTATGGCGGAGAACCTCGGCATCGAAACAATCCTGATTCCACCAAACGGCGGTTTACTCTCCGCTTACGGGATGCTCTTTGCCGATGTCGTCAAAGACTATTCACAGACAGTGCTATGGCGGTTTGAAACAGGTGGCGAGACAGTCATTGAAGCGTTAAACGCTGGGTTCGATGAACTCTTAACCCGTGCGGAGAATGAGATGAAACCGGAAGGATTCACACCTGATCAACTTAAAATTGACCGTTCTCTTGATATACGATACGAAGGACAGTCTTATGAACTAAATATCCCCTATTTTACTGAAATAGGGGCACATGCACTTGTTCAGAGATTTCACGCTGCACACGGTCAGCGGTTCGGTTATGCGCGAACAGACGCACCGGTTGAAGTTGTAAACCTACGACTTACGGCAACTGGGGAGACCGACAAGCCTTCCATCCAACCCTTACCACTCGTTGATGCTGATCCATCTGAAGCATTTACTGTCCAAAACCGTGTTGTCTTTGAGGGTGAAGCACTCCCAACCGATTTCTATCGCCGTGAAGCGTTGCAGCCTGGCAACCAAGTCGCAGGTCCCGCAGTTATAACAGAATTCAGCGCAACCACTGTAATACCACCGAATTTCGCCGCCGTTGTTGATGTGTATCAGAATCTTATTTTGACGAAGAAATAGGACTGTCCAAATTCCTTTGACACAGTGCATCCTGTTTGATATACTTTGTCTTCATAGCATCCAAATTGTAGCCTGTAACGTAGTGGAGGACGGGGCTACGGAAAGGCACGTGAAATTTCAAATTACCTCTCACCGAACCGCAAGGAAAATTAAAAACATGAAAATTACAGATGTAAAAACGATTTTGACAGCACCCAATGGGATTCGGCTTGTTGTTGTTAAGATTGAAACGAGCGAACCCGGTTTATACGGCATCGGTTGTGCCACGTTTACACAACGTCCGCTTGCCGTAGCCACAGCAGTCGATGAATATCTCAAACCCTTTCTTGTTGGAAAAGATCCGGCAAATATAGAGGACATCTTCCAGACCAGTTTTGTCAGTTCCTATTGGCGAAACGGACCGGTACTCAATAATGCTCTCAGCGGTGTAGACATCGCCTTATGGGACATTATGGGCAAACGTGCCAACATGCCTGTCTACCAACTGCTCGGTGGCAAATGCCGTGAGGCTGCAACGCTTTATGCGCACGCAGGCGGCGGAACTTTCGAGGAAGTAGAGGCAAGCATCCGTCGTTATATGGAGCAAGGCTATCGCTATGTCCGCGCACAGGTGGCAATACCCGGATATTCCACTTACGGCGCAGGCGGTGGAAAGCGAAGTTCCCCTGCCTTTGAGCCGACTCCTTATGTGAATACCATCATCAAACTCTTTGATCATCTGCGCACAAATCTTGGCGACGAGGTCGAACTCCTCCACGATGTACATGAGCGTATCCCACCCATACAGGCGATTAATCTCGCCAAGGGGCTTGAACCCTATAATCTCTTTTTCCTTGAAGACCCGTTTGCCCCGGAGGACGTTGATTATTTCCAACTGATGCGCCAGCAGACAAGTATCCCTATTGCTATGGGAGAATTGTTCAATAATCCGAATGAGTATGTTCATCTTATCAAGGACCGGCTTATTGACTTTATTCGGGTACATATCTCACAGATCGGTGGCATCAGCCCTGCGCGTAAGCTTGCCGCATTTTGTGAATTCTTTGGTGTGCGCACGGCATGGCACGGACCGGGTGATGTTTCCCCTGTCGGGCATGCTGCCAATGTTGCGCTGGATCTGGCATGCTATAACTTTGGGATTCAGGAGCAGCACGTTTTCGGTGAGAATACCAAAGAGGTCTTTCCTGGGTGCCCTGAGATTCGAGACGGCTGTTTTTGGGCAAATGATGAACCCGGACTCGGTATGGACCTAAACGAGGAACTCGCGGCACGCTTCCCGTTCCCAGAACATCCGCTCAACGGCGGTTGGGCACCGGTGCGTCGGATGGATGGCACAGTTATCCGCCCTTAGGTGAATCGTAGAACTGCTCACGGTTTGAAACTTGTCAGAAACCCGCTTGCAACAGCAGCAAGCGGCGCGAAAACCCAATAGTTAAAACCATGAAATCTATTGTTTATGCTGCTTTTGCATTCTTAGTGGGTTTCGCATACGCAGAGATCCAGTTTACGCGGGTGACTGACGAAGCAGGCATCCAATTTCGTCACTTTAACGGGGCGACCAGCGAAAAACATCTCGTGGAGACGATGGGTGGCGGTGCTGCTTTCTTGGATTACGATAACGATGACGACTTGGATCTCTATTTCGTCAACGGGGCACCTATACGAGAGTCGCATATGGACTCTCGGGACAATGTAGGAGGGGTTTTTAACCCCGATGCCCTACCGACAAATCGACTCTATCAGAATAACGGCGATGGTACCTTTACCGACGTGACACAACACGCTGGCATCGGGGACACCGGTTACGGCATCGGTTGTTGTGTCGCCGATTACGATAACGATGGTAACTGGGATTTATTTATTACCAACTTCGGGGAGAATATCCTCTATCGAAACGATGGCGATGGCACTTTTACGGACGTGACAAGCGATGCTCGTATCGTTGGTGAACCCTGTTTCTCAGCTGGATGTGCTTTTGCCGATTACGATAACGATGGCTGGCTTGATCTCGTCGTTGTTAACTATGTATTGGTTGATTTAGCGTCCGCTCCAGATTGCTCGCAAGCCGGGATACCCGCGTATTGCCGTCCAGAAGACTTTCCTCCGGCATCAGATATACTCTACCGAAACAATGGCGACGGTACCTTCACCAATGTAACGCAGGATGCCGGACTCACCACACTCGGCAGAGGACTCGGCGCAGTCTGGATGGATGTTGATAATGACGGTTTTCCTGATCTTTACATTGCCAATGACCGGGAGCCTAACTTTCTCTATCGGAATAACGGCGATGGCACTTTTACGGAACTCGGTGAATTGCACGGCATCGCACGCAATGAGCACGGCGATGTTGAAAGTAGTATGGGTATTGATACGGCGGATTACGATAACGATGGTGATTTTGATGTCATCCTCACACACTATCAAGCCGAAACAAATACACTCTATCAAAACGATGGGAACGGGGTCTTTTGGGATGTCACCGCGCAAAGCCACCTGAGTGAACCGACACTTTTACCATTGGCATGGGGCACCGGCTTCGTCGATTTTGACAATGACGGTTGGCTGGACCTCTTTTTTGCGAATGGTCACCTCCACGATAATATTGAAGAATTGGAAGAGATCGGGATCTACAAACAACAAAACCAACTTTTCCGCAATAGCAGCGACGGGACATACACGGATATTTCTGGTATATCTGGTGATGGTATGTTAATCAAGAAGTCCAGCCGTGGTGCAATTTTCGGCGACTATGATAACGACGGCGATCTGGACATCCTTGTCACGAACATTGCCGATACACCGGATCTACTCCGGAACGATACGCCACGGACGCATCACTGGTTAGGGATTAAACTCGTCGGTGAAAAGTCAAATCGCGACGGCATAGGCGCGAAGGTGATACTTCAGAGTGGCGATGTACAACTGCTCCGAGAAGTAAAAAGTGGGGCGAGTTATCTCTCACAAAACGCACATCGACTCTTGATTGGGTTAGGGACAGCAGATCAGGTTGACAGGATAGTTGTCTACTGGCAGAATGGCGTTCAGGATGTCATTGTAAATGTTCAATGCAATCAGTGGTTGACAATTCGAGAAGGTAAAGGTATCATATCAAATTAAGTTGATTGCTTAGACGAGGTTGCTAAGTCTTAATTTTCCTACAACTTTTATGGAGGAAGATCTAATGGATAACAGATTTTTTGTTATGATCCTTAGTCTTGTTGTCACGCTTATGCTGGCTGCAAGTCCGTCTGCACTCGCTAAAGTTGATCCGGATACCGTTGTCGGCATGTGGCTATTTGAAGAGGGTGCGGGCGATGTTGCTAAGGATACTTCCAAGACTGGAAATGACGGGACCATTGCCGGACCCAAAAAGTGGCGCGATGGAAAGTTTGGACAAGCCTTGGAATTCAATGGCAATGATGTCTATGTAGAAGTGGAATCCAATAAGAGCATTACGCTTGAAGAATTAACAATTGTCGCGTGGGCAAATCTGGAACCCTCGCAAGGTGCGCGTTGGCAATCCATCATGATGCGCGGTCAGAATCCACGCAACTATCTGTTGGCTGTGGATAAAGACAGTCAAAAGCTCCAATTCAGCCTTACCAAGGGGGCACCGGGTGCATGGGGAGGTCCGATCGGCGGCCCCGTCGTTACAGGTGATGGATGGCATCACCTCGCGGGCGTTGTCGGCGAGAAAGCCGGTCTGGTTATCTACACCGACGGTGAGGAAGTCGGCAAGCAAGCGTATGCAAAGCCGAGTCTCGATGCCAATCCAGCTCGAATGCGGATTGGGGATGGATCAAACGGTGGACACCAGTGTGAAGGGTTGCTTGATGAAGTCGCACTCTTCAATGTTCCACTTGAGCAGGACGACATCAAAACCATCATGGAAAATGGACTTGAAAAGGCAACAGGTTTGTTGGCGGTAGAACCCGAAAGTAAGTTGACAACAATATGGGGGAAACTGAAAGCTGGCTTGTAGTTCCTCTATTTCTCGCGCTGCCGGATTTCTGCTAAACCTTCTTGATAGAGCGGATTATCAGGCGCGAGTTCAATCGCCTTTAAAATCGCTGTTTCTGCTGCATCGTATTTCCTGATCTTATAGCACAACCACGATAAGGTGTTGTAGTAAGGCGCGGAATCGGGGGATAATTTTGTCGCGTGGCGTGCCAATTCAACCGCTTTTTCCAACTTCTGATTGTGTCGTCCATACAAATAAGCGAGTCCGTGGTACGCCATCGCCGCTTCCGGCGCGAGCACAATAGCCCGTTCGTAGTGCGTCTCTGCTTCATCAAACTTATTCTTCGCCGCATAGAGTGTACCAAGCATTGTCAAGGTTTCTGGCAAATTGGGGTTAATCTCAAGCGCGCGATGGAGCTGCTTTAAGGCGTTCTCTCCGTCTCGGTTCTGCATGTAGGCGATACCGAGATTGTGATAAATCTCTGCTGTCTCTAAGCCGAGGACGATCGCACGTTCGTAGTGTGTGACTGCTTGTTTTGGGTGTCCTTGCTCCAATGCAACGCTGGCGAGTCCAGCGGACACTTGTGCAGTATGCGTATCCGATGTGCTATATTTACCGATACGCTTGAACGTCTGGGTCGCCTTTTCGTATCTTTCGTGTTTGAGATAGGTATTCGCGAGCTGGAGGAGTGCTTCGGCTTTTTCATCGGTATCCGCAACGAAAACTGCTTCAAGTTGTTTCTGGATTTCTGTGTCCGCCACTTTTAAATCACGGAACCGCTGCATCGCCTTTTCAGTTTCGAGTATATCGCCAGTTTGCTGGTAGCATCGGGCAAGTTGGTAGTATGCATTCGGCATCGTTGGCGTTAGGGCAATAGTTTTCTGATACGCAGCAATCGCCGTTTGCCAATCCTGCTTGCGGCTGTAAAGGATGCCGAGATGGTAGTGTGCCTCGGCAAGATTTGGATCTTCCGCAATAGCGTGCTGTTGTGCGGTGACTGCCTTCTCAATCTCTCCACGTCCTGCATAGATTCTACCGAGGTTATGATGTGCCTCGGCAATACCTGCCATGTCTTGCTGAACCACTTCCGTATAGCGTCGGATTGCGTCATCAAACTTTCCCTGTTGGTACGCGATATAACCCAAACCTAACAGTGCTTGTGCCACTGCGGTCTGGCTTTCCACGTTGTCTTTGTGGAGTGCTTCTTGGTAGGCGCGGGTGGCTTCTGCATAGTGACCGAGTTGGGAGTGGGCGTACCCTAAACGAGCAAGCGTCTTCCCACTTTTCTCTGCACTGGTGAAGTGTTGGATGGCTTCTTCGTAATTTTCGAGTTGGAGTGCTGCTTCTCCAAGTTCGTAAGCGTTTTGGGCGGTAGCAGGGTGTCCACCTAACGCATAAAGGCATAATGTGATAGATAGCCAACGAAGTAAAGTTTTCATCGCTATTTTGCGGCGTACACGCCCAAATGCGACGTGCATTCACCTGACGGGACAAAGTAAATGGGTTTAGTCAAACCCCAACCGTTTGACCTCTGTCTGGAGGGAGATCCCAGTCTTTTCACGGACCTGTTGTTGGATGTGTGCGACTAACTTCAGCACATCTTCTGCTGTTGCATTGTCAATGTTGAGGATGAAGTTCCCGTGGATCGTGGATACCTCTGCACCGCCGATACGGTAGCCTTTCAGTCCGCTAATGTCAATCAACCGTCCAGCGGAATCGCCGGGGGGATTTTTGAACATACACCCCGCATTTTCTTCGACGAAGGGTTGCGTTTCGACTTTCTGTTTGAAGAGCGTTTGCATCCGCGCTGTGATGGTGTCAACATCTCCGGGTTCAAGTGTCAGGGTTGCACCTGTAACACAGAAATAGGTGTCCAAACTGCTGTGTCGATATTCAAATTTTGCTTCAGCGTGGGTTAGATTAACAAGTTCGCTGGTGTCAGTCATGGCGGTAACATTTGTGACGACATCTCCGAAACTGCTGCCCCATGCACCGGCGTTCATAATCAGCGCACCGCCAACAGATCCGGGGATACCGAGCGCGAATTCCACGCCGCTCAAACCACGTTGTGACATTGTTTTTGACAGGGCTGGCAGTGCAAGTCCCGCACCCACCGAAACGATATTTTCGTCCACCTCCAGTTTTGCCAACTCGCCGACTAACCTGATACTGATACCTTTGAAACCACTATCACTCACCAGCAGATTGGACCCGCGACCGATGAGCGCAACCGGGACATCCCACGCTTTGTGGAAGCGTGCCAATGCCGCCAGTTCGGAGACCGTGCTGACTTCAATATAAGCCATCGCTTCGCCACCGATACCGAAGTGGGTATGTTTTGCGAGCGGCTCCCGAAACCGGAGCCGTGAGCCGGGTTGCGTTACAATTTCCAGCAGTGCCTCTTTCCAATCCATTCGCCCCTCCCTTCCTCTCTATTATAGCATATACATTGGCGGTTGTCAAAGTCTGTGAGGAGAACAAAAGGTATTGAGTCTCGTGTTTCACGTTTGCGAAAAATAAAAAACGAACCTTTCCTGAACACATCTGACTAAAGAAGCGAAACCAAAATGTGAACGCCTTTGAAATAACATTGGCGGTATTCACACAACTCAAAATCTTATAGGAGAAGTAAAAATGAAGCAGAAATTTTTTGCAATCGGTGCAGTCGCAGTCCTCGCAATCGTCGGAGTCTTTGTTTTTGAATATGCAACGTTGGCACAACGTCCAGACCGGAACGCTCAGAATCAGCAACGTGGAAATCGTCAAGGCGGTGAACGTGGAAACAGAGGCGGCATGCCGGGAATAATGAATCCTATGTCCATCGTTGATAATTCTTGGATTGACTTAACATTCTCCGTGAAGGTAGACGATGAGACACTCGTCAAAGCGCGCCCTGTTTATCAGATGACTCGTGACAAATTCGCAGCGAAGATGAAAGAATTACGTGCCTCCGGTAATTGGCAAGCGATGCGGTCCGAAATGCAGAAACTTGTCGCTACGGTCGGACCCGAATTCCAAGCGAGCCTCAAAGAGGTTTTGACGAAAGAGCAGATGACTAAACTCAACGAATTGACGAAAAAGCGTCAGACAGAAATGCAGCAACGTGGAAATCGTCAGGGTGGTGAACGCGGTCGTCGTGGCGGTGGTAATCAGTAGTCATCGTTTAGAAGCAGCCGCGTGTTTCATTCACGCACTCATATTATGGGTCGGGCATTTTGCCTGACCCTTTTTCTTTTTCAGGCAAAGTATGCGTGAATCAACTCGGTACGAAAATCATCTACTACTCCGCTCTTCAACCCAACGGAGAACCCTCTCACGGTTCTCGGTGTTGCCGTATTGCTGAAACCAGTTTGCGAGTTGTTTACCCGTTTCAATAAGAAGGGGGTTCATCTCTTCAGATTTAGATTTCAATGCGGATTGATATTTTTCGATCGCTGCATTCGTCTGTTTACGTTTGATTAAAGTAAGGGCGAGGGCACATCGGACTTTGGTGAGCGTATCTCTTTTGATTCTATCAAAATGATGCCGGATCAGTTGTGATTCTAAGGACAATAGATTCCTGAACGCGGGCATGTTAATCGGGTCTTTCTGGAGAACAGTTTCAAAACCCGCAAGTGCTTTCTGGTGTTCACCCTCCACGAGATAGAGATAACCGAGGGTATTGTAAATTTCGGTGTTACGCTTGGATTCCGGGATCCCCTCGAATTCAGCGATAGCGGCGGCGTACTGCCGTTGTCCCATAAGTGCATTCCCGCGCCGGATTCGGAGGTTAATCTCTTCTTCCTTCGCTTGTGGGTTCTCCGGTTCTTGTGCCAAGACACGGGACACCTCTATGGTAGCACGCTCATAGTCGCCCGCTCCCTGATAGGCATTTGCGAGACTCAAACGTAAATTTAGATCGGTCGGCGCGAGTCGGAGAGCCTTCTGAAGCAGTTGGATCGCTGTGATATATTCCTCCGTATCACTGAGGCTTCGCGCATAATGGTGATAAGCAGCGATGAGATTATGGAGCGCGTGCGCTGCGTTCGGGGTGATATTGTAAACGTGTTGGAATGCGGACAGTGCCTCGGCATAGTCGCCTTTTTTCAGGTATAACTCACCGAGCAGGTTGCGGATGTGCAATTCGTTCGGGTAAAGTTTCTTTAATTCGAGATACGCATTTGCGGCTTCGTCTAATTCGCCTGCTTCGTTATGTGCCTTCGCCTTTCGGGTGAACGCATCGCCTAAATTTGTGCGGGCAACACCGAGTGTCGGCATTAACAACAACGCGTTGCGATACGCTTCAATTGCCGCATCCCATTCGCCACGATTTCGCAGGGCGACTCCGTAGTTGTTATAGCATTCTGCAAGATGGTGCTTCGTGAGCGCATCGACTGGGTTAATATCAATTGCTTTCTGGTAATAATTGATCGCTGTCTCAAATTGTCCAACTTGGGCGTATCCGTTGCCCATCAATTGATAGGTAGGCGCGTCGAGCGGGTCCATCCGGATCACCCGTTCAAAAGTTGTGGTTGCGGTCTCAAAGTCTTTTGCTGCTAACGCTTTGAATCCCTTTGCCCGAAGGAGTTGATGTAGATTTCGCCGTGCGGCTTTATGATACGGTGCGATATGAAGTGCTTTTTCAAACGCTTGTATCGCCTTTTCTGCCTCTTTTCTTTCATAGAAGAAGATACCGAGTGTATTGTAATCCGCTGGCGACGGTTTCTGGGTGATCCGTTTCTCAAGGAGCGCGATTGCATCATGGGTCTTTCCGGTTTCATGGTAGACTTGAATCAGTTTCTCTATTGCGGGTTGAAACTTAGCATCTAACGCCTGGCAGGTCAGAAAACTCCCGATTGCGGCTTCTGTGTTGCCTTCATCAAAATAGACAGTTCCCAACAGGTAATGATGTCGGAGACGTTTTCGCTTTTCCGCATAGGGTTTCGCTTCAATCTCGGATGTCAAAACCTTGATAGCGATGTCGTGTTGTGGTGTATTAAGGGGTGTATTGTAGAGTTTACGCAACGTGGTTATATCGCGTGCTGATGGATGTTGCACTGTTGCTGTCGGATAACTGATATCACTCGGATGTGGGCTGTGTCCCCATAATCCGATTGCGTGTCCAAACTCGTGGAGGCAAACTGTCCGCATCTCTTTCTGTGATAGTTCGCCGATAGTGCCGTCGCCTTCCAACATAAGTATAACCTCGACGGTAAACGGCGGTGAGGCATCCGCTGGATCTTGCGCGACTATCTGTTTTGTATCCTTGAGGCGCGTGAGTTCTGCACTACCGAGTCTCATGTCCTGAAAGTCGGCATGGAGACCGCTGTGTCCCCAACTGACGCGAATGTCGGCGTTCCGAGGTGCTTCCGTTTCTTCAAAGCGGATGTTACCCTCGCTGGCGGTGTGCCATTCTTGCATGGCATATCGGATTTCCGGTAGATACGGGCTCTCTTTTAGGATGGGCGAGATGTAGACCCGGATCGGCATCTGCGTAAAACGGGTGATTCTGCCTTGAGAAAAAAGTGTAATATGATCGAAATAGTGTGTCTGCACGGGTTGGGCAACCCAACCTCTACGCCCGTGGGCATCGTGTGCTATCGCAATCTGCAGGTTTCCGGTGTAAAATAGTATGAGCGTGAAACTGATTAACGTAAGGTTCAAGATGTTTTTAGAGATAGTTTCGAGGTTAACAAGTTTTGACAACAGCCTACGCCAAAAAGTGTATTGTGTTCTAATTTTCATTCAAAAATTCCTTAACTTCGACTCGCAAGTTTGTTTGCGAAGATACTGATTAACCCACCTAACATCACATACCCAAAAATTACCTCTAAAGTGACGAGGAAACGCGCGGCGGTATTATCCGCTACCACATCACCGAAACCGAGTGTTGTGAAAGTAACGACGCTAAAATAGAAACAGCCCCAGAGAGTTAACGGCTTCTCGCTATACCCCCCTGTGATTTGATCAAAGTGTGGTGTGAGATCTACTAACCATAACGACATCCACGCTGGAAATGGAAATCTGTATGCAATGGCGAAAAGAAAAACAAAAAGGATGGACCAAGATGCCCAGAGTGCTAAACTCCGTCCATAATCGGAACTCCATCGCCATAAACGCGCCAAAACCGGATTCGCTTGGTTGAAGGCGCGAATGAACTGCTGGTCAGCGACGTATCGTTTGAAAAAAGGGTTCTCGACTTCATCTACATGTTGACTATCCAAATAGAATTCGGTTGCGCGATACCGTTTTTTCCTAAGTTTCGCTCCGATTAACGGGAAAAGGGTGTTTGGGATATACTGAATATCGCGAAAGGCGGCGACACCAACAAACTGCGCAGCGGTAAAGTTAGCGGTACCAAGGAATGTGGCGTTGTTGAACGTTGTTGTCTCGGAGAACCATGTTCTTGTGCAGTCAAGTATACCTTGGAATAGGGCGCGCCGAAAATTGACTTCATTGTAGAAATAAGCCTCATGAAATACGGCGTTTCTATGGAATTCAACCCTATGAAAATCGGCGACGTTGTTAAATCTCGCTCGCCAAAAGCTGACGCTCTTGTGGAAGGTCGCATTGTGAAAATCGGCGCGCCTCTGAAAGGTAGCCTCACGGAATGCACAAGAACCACGTAAAATGGCTTCATCGAAATCAAGATCTGCCTCAAAGAGGGTGCGCCGAAAGTCCACATCTTTTTCAAAGATGACCGTCCGAAAATTGACGATATTTTTAAACGTACACCCGGTACAAGAGAGGCTCTTGTTGAGAAGGATCCTGTCATTTTCGTCGCGTTCCAATTCGACGGAAAAGATATCGACAATCCCTTCGATGATACAATTCGAGAATGTAACGGATGTCACATCGCTTTGAAGTGCTTCAAGGAAAACTTGCGCTTTAATTATCTCGTTGTGCTTTTCGTACATCTCTGCCTTTTACCTTGTTTTTTATACAGGGCTTACGCAATGGACGTTCATCGCTACTATGTTCCGCAGGGTCTCCGAGCCCTCCCTGCGTGTGTTGGGGTTCGGATTGGCATAGAACCGAGGTTTCTATCCCGTCCGAACAGCGTCATGATGCGTAAGTCCTATTATATACTGCGCCAATGTTCTGTTCTTGCGTGGTGCCGGTTTAAAATTCTGCCAAAAGGTCGGCAAGCGGGTTTTCGAGAATAGGTTCCGCTTCTGGCTGCACAATGGCATGACTTATACCGTCTTTAAGATGGTAAACCTCAACGTCGTCAGGATTTAACCAACATAACTTGGGCGTGAGTGCTTCTGTCTCTGCAGCAGCCTCTGGTTTTTTTCCCGACAGTTGTCCTGCGGTTAATAGATTTTTAAGAACCGCCAAAAGATATGGGCTATGTGTTGTTATAACAATCTGGCTATCGATATGATTCCGCATCAGGGCAATGATATGCATGAGATGTTTTTGTGCTATCGGGTGTAGGTGTGCTTCGGGTTCTTCAATCACTCGGAAGATGACTTCATTGTAAAGCACGTTCATGAACATATCTTGTAGAATCCGTATGATATTTTGCTGCCCTGTTGATGCCTTCTCTAAAAAAGCCGCATTCTCGCCGGTCGGATGCGAAAAGAGTCGCGATTCGGAAATCTCACCGATAGTTTCGTATTCGCTCCTTAGGATGCATGAGATCTTTTTAAGTAGGAATTCCATCATCGGTTTATCAATGCTCTCTGATTCCGCTTCGGCTTTTTCATCAAAGATATTGTGGAAATTCTGTGTGCTGAAGGTGTCAAGGAATTCCTCGTTCTTTTCCAAAAAGCGTGCAATGAGATGTAGGTTCACACGCGGACGAGTGGCAGCACGTGTTTGGAGATCACTTTTTATGCCGCCATAGAAGATCCGTTTAAGAGCATCGGGATAGTTGACAGCGATATTCCGATCCGCAGGTATGAAAAGACTGTCACGGTATGTACCTGCCAACTTCTCCGTGATGTCGCTTATGCCGATTGCCATTTTTAAAATAAAAAAGAACCGCTCGCTCGTTTTAGATTCTGGCTCGTTATCAGTTGAAGACGTATCTACTTTTGTGGGGAGATCAGCCTCCTTTATTTTACTGCTGAGTTGTTTTTTATCAAACTGCCTCAATTTTTCTTGTAAGGCGTAACAGAGCGTTTCAACTTCGTCCATAACGCTGGGCAGCTGGATCTCAAGCGTTTTTTCGGCGTCTAATGTCAACGTGATTGTGCTATCCGTTGTCCAGTGATAGGTAATTTCAAACGGTTTTATGACATCGTCATTATCTGTGATCAGTGTCAGATCGCTTGCGTCGCCGAAAAACTCTCGGAATTTATACAAAATTTGCGCGCGAAATACCGTTGACAGGTCGGGTGCAACGGGTTTTATATCTTCCGGCGGGTAAGCGTTGATTTGTTTAATATATTGCCGAAAATCGCGGATTAATTCGTGAAAAAAGTAGAGCAGCTTCGCGAGAACGCTTTTGCCGCTGGCAGTCGCGCCGATGAAAACGACTAAGGTTTTATCCATGTCGATTTCTGCTTCTTGGATATTTATAAAGTTTTTGACAAATAATTTAGGCATGGAGTTTCCATAACATAAGGCGTAGGTGATTCAGACTACCCCTTGGCGAGGCAAGGGTTTAATCAGGGAGTTCTCAGGTAGCCGCTTCTTGTAGACACGACCTTTTTGGGTCGGGATTCCTATTTGCTGTGGTTTAACCGGGGACCGGGGATCTGTGTCCATCCTGTGCTTGCCCGGATTGCGTCGATAGCGATTTGGTAACGCCAGCCGTCTTGGAATGTTAAATACGGGTCGTGTGGGTGCTCCTCAATATCCGCGAGGAAATCTCGAACAAGCGCGACCCATTTGTTTTGGATGTCGTCCCCGATGCGCGGTAGGTCCTCTGTTAAAGTTTGCGGAACAGACAGTTCCTCAGTCGTTTCACCAACGTGTTTTGTAAGCGGCGACAGGATATGTCCGCCCCTTCCGACAAGCGTTCCTTGCGTCCCATAGAAATACCAACCCCCTTTTGGGGAGTGGGTGGGCACCCCCGGATGCGTGCGCATTGTTACGAGAATGCTATCTTCAGTATCTGAAGGCTCTGAAGACCCCAATTTAAAAAACGCCGAATAATCCCATTCCGCATCACACACCCGCCATTCGAGTTTCGATGCCTCTTCGGTTGTAATCTCTTTACGCCGCCACACCCGAAAGTCACGGATCTCCGGCACAACGGGTGCTTCTCTAATAGCCGTTTTGGCTTCACCGACAGCCGAGACGATTTTCATACCAGTCATCCGTTCCAGCATACCGAGCCGATGTGTGAGCCCATTGTTCAAGGCACCGCCACCGTGTGCCAACGAACTCATCCAATTCCACGGTTTCACTGTTTTTGAAGAGGTGTTGTGTGGAATCCGACGGCTGTATCCGATATCGACAGCTGTTAACTCGCCGATGCTGTGCTGCTGCGTCAACAGTTCTCGCACGTAAGCGACGCTTGGGTCGTATAGATGCGTTGCGGCGAACCCGTGTTTCAACCCCGTGTCTTTGATGAGATTGTAGATGTGTTCGGCTTCCACTGCGGTAAGTGCTAACGGTTTCTCGCTGATGATATGGCACCCGAGTTCCACCGCCAATTCGATGACCTCGGTCCGCAGAATCGCAGGCGTTGTCAACGCGACGATGTCCGGTTTATGGGTCAACAAACTCTTTCGCCAATCCGTTGAAGCGTCAGGCACGCCTAAATCGGATGCGACTTTCTGCACGATATCTGGTTTTCTGGCACAGATCGCCAACACTTCAACACCGTAATGTTGAAAAGCCTTTGTGTGTCCTTCTGCCGACCAACCTGCGCCGACAACAACCGCTTTTAATTTTTTTGACATTCCTGATTTTTGTGTCTCCGCGCTCCCACAAACTATCTGAGCAAATTTGGAAAGGATTCTTACCGAGAAAACCTAAGTTTAACTCCGACTGGCAAGTTTATTGGCGAAGATGCTAATCAAACCTCCTAACATAACATAGCCGAAGATGACCTCAAGGGTAACAAAGATACGTGCTGAGGTATTGTCCGCAACGACATCCCCGAACCCGAGAGTCGTAAAGGTCACAATACTAAAGTAAAAGGATTTCCAAAACGTCAGCGGTTCATCTACGTTCTCGCCGGTCACTTGATGGAACTGAGGCATCACTCCTTGTAGTCCTTCTGGCAGCCAGGAAGGCCCCGGCATATATAATAGTGAGAATGAAAGGGCTATGAGCATAGACCAGAGTGCCCAGAGTGCTAAACTGCGCCCATAATCCGAACTCCACCGCCAAACCTGAGCCCAGAACGGATTTCTCTCTTGAAAGGCACGTATGAACTGCTGATCCGCTACGTAACGTTTGAAAAAAGGATTCAAAACCTCATTAATATCTTCGCTATCGAGGTAGAATTCCGTTGGCTCCTCAGACTGCCGTTTTTGTTTATTGTTAAGCGATTGCCATATCGTGTTTGGCGTATAATTTACATTCCGGTAGGATGCTGCAACAGCGAACTGTGCGGAGGTGAAGTCAGTTTTTCCGAGGAATGTTGAATGATTAAAGACCGTGGTTTCGGAGAAATGGGTTTGCACAAAGTCCAGTTCTTTTCTGAAAAATGCCTGACTAAAATGTGCAGCTTCTCGGAACGCGGCATTTTTGAAAACAGTGTTTTCCAAGAATTTCACCTCGTTGAAATCGGCAACCCGCTGGAAACGCGTCTGTCGAAAGTTCACCTTTCCGCAAAAAACTGCCTCTCTAAAGAAAACGGGTCCTTCAAACGTTGAGTCCCCGAAGTCACAGGTACTTTGAAACACCGCACCCCGGAAATGAACAGCCTCTTGGAAAACAGAATTGCCGAAAAAGACCTCCTTTTGGAAGTCAGTTTTCTCAAATTTAACGACGTTTTTAAACGTGCACCCAATGCAGACAATTTCCTTGTTAACCACGGCCTGTTCCCCCGCGTCTATTGTGGACTCGGTTGAAAAGATGGCAGCTCCTTCAATGACACAACTCGTCAAAAACACACTTTCATAGTCCTCGCGTAGAATTGAGAGGAACGTTCTTGCATCAAGGGTCTGTTCAGTACCATGGTAAATTTGCATGCCTGTAATCCCTACGTTCTTGCGAAACAGCAAACGCGAAAGTTTGAGATATAGATAGGGCCGAAGACGGGTGCACCTTATGGAATTAGAGAATTTACGATGCCTTTACTCTCATGCCAATATCTCACTAACAACCCGTGCTTTCTCTTCGACACCTGTTAACCGATGGTCAAGCCCTTGGAACTTGAAGGTTAACCGTTCGTGGTCAATACCGAGTTGATTGAGGATCGTAGCGTTTAGGTCTCGGACGGAGACAGGGTCCTTGATGATATTGTAGCTGAAATCATCGGTTTCGCCGTGGACGATCCCGCTTTTTATACCACCGCCAGCCATCCACATCGTGAAACACTTCGGGTGATGGTCGCGTCCGTAGTTATCCTTCTTGAGCGCGCCTTGGCAGTAAACAGTCCGTCCAAATTCACCACCCCAAATAACGAGAGTATCGTCCAACATACCGCGTTGTTTTAGGTCTTGGACGAGTGCTGTTGAAGGTTGATCAATGTCACGTGCTTGATTGCGGATGTCATTTGGTAGGTTTCCGTGCTGGTCCCACCCGCGATGGAAAATTTGGACGAGTCGAACATCGCGTTCCATCATCCGTCGTGCAAGGATACAGCAGTGTGCAAATGTGCCAGGTGTGTTAACATCAGGACCATACATTTCAAGAATATTGGCAGGTTCCTGCTTCAGGTCTGTCAGTTCAGGAACAGACGACTGCATGCGGTACGCCATCTCATATTGCGAGATACGGGCATGCGTTTCTGGATCCCCGACTTCTTGGTAGAGTTCCTCGTTGAGTTTGACCAACGAATCCAGCATCCGTTTCCGTGCGTTTTCACTCATACCTTTCGGATTTGAGAGGAATAGCACCGGGTCGCCTTGGCTACGGAGTAGCACACCTTGGTGTTCGGACGGAAGGAATCCAGCCCCCCAGAGTCGGTTATAGAGTGCTTGTGCGGACTTCCTACCTGTCCACGTAGCATTCATCACAATAAAGGATGGGAGGTTATTGTTTTCCGTACCTAACCCATAACTGAGCCATGCGCCGAGGCTCGGTTTGCCGGGAGTCTCATTGCCGGTACAAACATAAGTGATAGCCGGGTCATGATTAATCGCTTCGGTGTGTAACGATTTAATAATCGCGATGTCTTTGACCATAGAAGCGGTATGCGGTAGTAACTCGCTGAGCCATGCGCCATCGCTGCCATTGTCGTGCTGCTTGAACTCGAAGATAGAGGGGGCAATCGGGAAACGGTTCTGGCCGGAGGTCATCGTCGTGAGACGTTGTCCCATCCGTACTGTTTCTGGGAGGTCTTTATCAAACCATTCCCCCATCGTCGGTTTATAGTCATACAGATCCATCTGCGACGGTGCGCCGGACATGAAGAGATAGATCGCGCGTTTCGCTTTCGGCGCAAAATGCGGGAGTTCAGGCAACCCGCCCATCTGTGGCATCGCTTGTTGTTCAAGAGCATCTACAAGCGTGTTCGGTAGCAGTGAGGCGAGGGCTGCACCACCGAGACCCATGGCACATTTACCGAAAAATTGGCGGCGCGTTTCAAGCTTGAGGTATTCTTTAATTGGGTCCATTGCGTATCTCCTTTGTGATACCTACTTCCATGTGTTGCGGTGCATTTCTCAAAATTGTTGACAGGTGCTTACGAGGTTCCCTCGCCTGACAGTTGTTATGCCAAGAGTTCAGTGATAACCCGTGCTTTCTCCTCAACCCCCGTTAACCGGTGATCAAGTCCTTGGAACTTATAGGTTAACCGCTGGTGATCGATGCCGAGTTGATGAAGAATTGTAGCGTTTATATCCCGTGCAGAGACAGGGTCTTTGACGATATTGTAGCTAAAGTCATCCGTTTCGCCATGAACGACACCCCCCTTTATACCACCGCCAGCCATCCAACGTGTAAAGCATTTCGGGTGATGGTCACGTCCGTAGTTATCCCGACTGAGCTTACCTTGGCAATAAACGGTTCGTCCGAACTC
>JAPOZO010000098.1 GCA_026706025.1 Candidatus Poribacteria bacterium | reverse complement strand
CAGCAACCTCTTCTTCTTCAGCTGCGGGTTCTTCGGCTGCGGGTTCTTCAGCAACCTCTTCTTCTTCGGCTGCAGGTTCTTCAGCAACTTCCTCTTCAGCTGCGGGTTCTTCCTCGGCTGCGGGTTCTTCAGCAACTTCCTCTTCAGCTGCAGGTTCCTCAACGGCAGGTTCTTCCACAACCGGCTCTTCAACGGCAGGTTGGTTATCCCACGCCTTACCGGTGAATTTCACCATACCGCCAGCGGGCGTATTGACGATATATCCCATGCCACCATCAATGCCAAAGCCATCGCCTTCATCAGCAATAGTGTAACCAATGAAACGCTGCGTTGTACCATCAAGTTGGATAACAACCGTTGCGCCGAGCATTTCTGCCAACGATTTTGCTGTGTAAGGTTCCGCTGGCATCAGAGGAATGGAAATCATGTTCAAACCTGATTCAAGAGTGATGTCAAAACCGTATTCCTTTGGCATCACGGGTTCCTCAGCGGGTTCCTCAGCGGGTTCCTCGGCGGGTTCCTCAGCGGGTACTTCTTCAGCGTCTTGACTGTAACTAATCGTTGTAAAACTGATTGTTGTAAACGCTAAACATATCAAAATAGCTAATACAGAAAAAAAGGTTTTTCTGTTAAAAAGCTGGTCTTTCATAAGACGCTCCTTTATTATGTTGACTTGTTTTCTCTCTTTCGGTGTACGTCCAGGCACCTCGTTTGAAGTTCACCAAAGACTCGGCGCATTATTCTAAGAACATAAGGTAAATTGCCAAACGCGGCATCCTTAAAAGAAAAGTCTACCTTAAATGTCAAAACTTTGTCAAGTAATTTGTCACTTACCGCATTTTTTACAAGATTTTTGGTAGAAAAGGTATTGGATGAAAAAAATGTAGGAAAGTCTGGTAAGTTATGGTAGAATACCTCTGTAGACGAAATTTGGGACAATCCTTATACATTCTGGAAAACCTACTCCTATAGATGCGTTTTACCGTGCAAAAGCACCGAAGGAGGACTAAAGATGGCGAATCAAAAACACGACCTCATTGAATATCCGATACAGGATAACGTCCGATTAGAGGGATATTGGCGTGATGATGCAGGCGGACGCGGTCCCGCAGCTTCATTGTATGTCTACGACGATGAAATTATGCGTTTTGACTGCTTTGGTGGTGATAATGGGCACTGTCACTTCAATTTGCGACAGACACGAGGCAGACGATGGATGTACCCAGAAGGCTCC
This sequence comes from Candidatus Poribacteria bacterium, assembly GCA_026706025.1. Lineage (NCBI taxonomy): Bacteria > Candidatus Poribacteria > Candidatus Poribacteria bacterium. The sequence goes on along the minus strand of JAPOZO010000098.1, from coordinate 16,082 downwards.
TTCCAAGATCATATTCAACAGAGCCTGTTCGATCTCCGGACAAATCTAAACTTTTGCCTCCAGACCCACCAAGATGAAAGGGTTCAGGAAGTTCAGATAGAACGGGAGAGTTTAGAACAGGCATCTCAACAGATGGAAGCACACTTGTTAGTGCTTGCTGAAAAATTGCAGGACGGCATCACATAAAAACGGCAGTAGCAACGGACAACGCAGGGTTGCGGAACTTATGTTAACGTCGCAGTTAAACCAAGCTTGTTGTTCTCACTTCGCGCCAGAACGAAAAACATGAAAGTCGTGACTGCGGCGGAAATGCGCCAGATTGACCAGAACACAATTGAGGGTATCGGCATTCCCGGCATTGTTCTCATGGAGACTGCTGGGAGTGCCATCGTCCGCGCGATTGAACAGCATTATCCGACATGTCAACAGATCGGTATCTTTGTTGGTAAAGGCAATAACGGGGGCGATGGCTTGGTTATTGCACGTCAACTTGTCCATGCAGGGCGCGACGTACATCTTGTTCTCGTTTCCGCACCAGATAGTTTCACCGGCGAAGCAGAGATTAACCTTCAAATTGCGAAACGTTTAGGGTTACAAATTGAGTTTTACGGCACAGGGACTGTGCCTACTACCTTAGCGAGTTGTGAACTCTTTGTGGATGCCATTTTCGGCACGGGGCTACGCGGGACAGTTCGCGAGCCAATCGCCACTGTTATTAACGCCATCAATAGCCTCGACACACCCATTCTCTCTGTCGATCTGCCCTCTGGTTTGGATGCGGACACTGGGAATCCGCTGGGTACTTGTGTCCGAGCAGATAGAACGATAACAATAGGTTTGCCTAAAAGGGGATTGTTGGTACATCCGGGTGCTGAGTTCGCTGGAACGTTGGAGATCGTTGACATCGGTTTCCCAGAACAGGTTATAGATGCACAAGGTATCAAGGTCAACTGGACAACGATAGCACAAGCATCACAGTGGGTGCCGTCTCGTCCGCCTGCATCTCACAAAGGAACTTACGGACGTGTCCTCGTCGTTGCTGGCTCGACAGGTATGACAGGCGCAGCTGCACTCACAAGTGAGGCGACTTTACGCGCTGGCGCGGGGTTGGTAACACTGGCAGCTCCGAAACACTTGAACCCAATTTTAGAAGGTCTTTTGCCTGAAGTAATGACCCTTCCACTGCCAGAAACGAATGATGGCAGCCTATCTGTATCCGCCACCTCAGCCATTCTTGAATTCTCGGAAAAGACGAAATCTGTGCTCGCAATAGGTCCTGGGCTTTCCCAACACCCCGATACAGTGCTGCTCGTTCATCAACTGGTACGTGAGAATCGAGAACAGGCACTTAACTTAAGGTTGGTTGTGGATGCTGATGGGTTGAATGCCATCGCGCAAGCCCCTGAAATTATCTCATTATTAGATGGAGAGGCAGTCCTTACACCGCATCCGGGTGAGATGTCTCGATTAACAAGCAGTTCAGTCCGAAATTTAGAAGCAGATAGGATCCGTACAGCACAGCAGTTTGCAAGTGAACACAATCTAACGCTTGTATTTAAAGGTGCACCCACCGTCACTGGGTTGGCAAATGGAGATGTGTGGATTAATTCCACTGGTAATCCCGGTATGGCGACAGGCGGCATGGGGGATGTGCTCACCGGAATAATTGCGGGGTTGATGGCACAGGGACTCTCAAGCGAAACGGCAGCCGTCCTTGGGGTCTATTTACATGGGTTAGCGGGAGACATCGTCGCGGAGGCGTTAGGGATGCATGGACTCATTGCAAGCGATGTGCTAAAGGCGGTACCGCGGGCAATATCTTCACTGATAGCCTGAACAGTGGTAAAACGCGCTGTATTGAAGAAAAACATAAGGAGTGATTATGGAACTCGGATTAACTGGAAAAGTTGCTGTCATCACTGGTGGCAGCGAAGGGATTGGCAAGGGTATTGCGCTCCGTCTGTGTGAAGAGGGCACGAACGTTGCGATCTGTGGGAGACGCGAAACCGTCTTAGCGGAAGCCGCTGAAGATATTCGCGCCCAAACCGGTGGTGAAGTCCTCGCAATCCCGGCAGACGTAACGATACCAGAAACGTTGGAGAATTTTATCGGACAAACCGCGACTCACTTTGGAAAGATTGACATTTTAGTCAATAACGCCGGTCGTTCAGCAGGTGGTGATTTTGAAACTATAAGCGACGAGGTATGGTACGATGACTTGGACCTTAAGTTAATGGGTGCTGTCCGCTGTGCGCGATTGGTGATCCCACACATGAAAAACAACGGTGGTGGTAGGATTATCAATATCACGCATCCGGGCGGCAAACAGCCGAGTGCGGGTTCCTGCCCGACCTCTGTCAGTCGAGCTGCTGGCATCGCTCTGACGAAGGCACTTTCCAAAGAACTTTTATCTCACAAAATATTGGTTAACACGGTCTGTCTCACCTCGATTAAAAGTGCGCAAGGAGAGCGTGCCTGGAAAGCCGCGGGTTCACCCGGAACGCTTGAGGAATACTGGGAGGAACGTGGTGCAGAGCATCCACTTGGACGATTAGGTGAACCGAGTGAGGTGGGTCACCTCGTTGCGTTCCTTGTCTCAGAATGTGCATCATTCATCACTGGAACGGCGATCAATATTGACGGCGGACTTTCCGCAGTCGTATAGGAAAAACTGAATAATTAAAAATATGGAAAACTATAAAATCTATCCCGTCGCAGCAGCAGATGCGTCAACAGCGTTTCAAGTGGAGTTGGATCCGCGTGCGATTGCTGCTGCAGAAGCACTCGAAAATAGTAGTGCCCAAGGTGCTGAAAGAGAAGAAATCCTACAGAAACACCTCGGTGCCGATTATGAGAAAGGTTATCGCGGTACTGCATGGGGATTGCACGGTATCTCTGAAGGTCTGACCCCTGCACGACTGGCAGTCTTACTGGAGGCACACGGTGAATATCTGGATCCTTGTGCCGAACGCGAGACGTTTGACCACAGCCTGATGGTTAATGTTGAAGAGGAATTAGCGTCGCAGTTAGAAGATATTCCCGAATCTGTTTTAGAGGCAATAGTTGAAGCATACAAGACTGAATTGTTAGGCGCGTAGTGCCATAGCTTTTATTCATTAGTATAAGGAGCATGTTGGATGTTAACGACGCTCGTTCAAAAAGAGATGATGCATCATATTCTCAGCGTCCGATTTGTTGTGCTCCTTGTGATGTGTCTTTTGCTCGTGCCGCTTACCTTGCACATCAATTATCGCAATTACCTCCAAAATCAAGTCAATTATCAGGAATCCCTTAAACTCTCGACCGCGGAATCTGAAGAAAAGCCGCCAGATGCTCCGGACCCAGATACGGAAGTCTCTAAACTTTTTCTTGAACCGACACCTTTGAGCGTGTTTGCAAAGGGTTTGGAGGAATCGCTTCCGAGTTATCTTGGGATGACACGCAACGGCGTAAAACAAGGTTCAATGTCCCTGGGAGAAGCTCCGCTCTCCTCTGCTTTAGGGAATCTCGATTTTCTGTTTGTCGTCAGCACTGTTTTCAGTTTGCTGGCACTGTTATTCACATTTGATGCTGTTGCGGGCGAAAGAGAAGCAGGAACCCTTCGGATTACCTTGTCAAACGCATTACCGCGGGATTTGTTCTTGTGGAGCAAACTCATTGGTGGATATATCGTGTTTGTTGTTCCGTTTCTGGTCGCGTTCTTGTTAGGTCTACTCTTGCTTGTCTCGCAAGGTTTCCCCTTGGGCGAGTCTGATATTTTCCTACGTGTGTTCAGTTTGACGCTCGTCTCACTGCTTTACATCGGCGTATTTTTTGCAATAGGGACCGTAATTTCCACCTACTTAGATAACTCTAAGACGGCACTCATCGTTGCCTTCACTGTCTGGGTGCTTGCCGTGTTGATTGCACCGCGCGCTGGGTTTCTTACCGCCAAACTTATTGCCCCGACACGCGCGATTCAGAGTGTCTATATGGAAAAAACTGCGATTCGCAATAATCTCAATGCAGAAAAGGAAAACGAGATTGGTGGGAAAATAATAGAAACTTTAGGGACCTCGATTAACTTTAACGAGGATATAAAAAAAATCAAGGAACTTAGGGCACCGATTGATGCCGAATATCGACAGAAATTTCAGGAACAAGTTGATAAAGTCGAACGAGAATACCAGCGTGAAAAAAAGCGGCAAGAATCGGTCGGAGAAAATCTTTCTCGAATCACACCGACATCCTCACTTATTTATCTCGCCATGAATCTGGCACAGACAGGAAAAATAAAGAGAGATACCTATTTTCAAACAGGAACTCACTATTATGTCCTACTTGAAGAGGAGCACTTCAGTGAAATTAGAGACGATCAGTTTGCGACGATAGCACGATTCACATCAAAATCACCAGAACCAAAGAAACTTGCCCCACCGCCAGACATGGCAGAAACCTCTTTATCAGAAACCGTCCGGCACTCTATGGTAGATTTACTACTGCTCTGTTTCTTAGCAGTGATGTTGACGACGGTCGCGTTTCTGAAATTCTTCAGTTTGGATATCTGATATAGCACACTATCTCCACTCCCACTGATCATCAAGAAAGACAACAAACTTTCAATCAAATCTCCTGCCTTTTGCAACTTTTCCGGAGAAGCAGTGTGTAATACAGCAACGCACTCCCGAAAAGTGATACCTAACTGCGAAGATTCAGTCAAAAAACAGTGGTTGTTCACTGAATTTGCCTGAATTTTACAAGGCTCTATACATACGGAGATTTTGATATGCTAAAAACAATCTTACAATTGAAGATCAGCGATTCCAGATCACTCCTACTGTACACGCTCACAACTCTCTTGATTTTAACTTCAGTTGCTTTTGCAGATGAAAAACAATACCTGTTTCATCTTGAAGATCTTAAGGACCCCGGAAGTTTAGCGGTAAAACTTCAAGACACGCGCGCAGCCATATCGCAATACATAGCTGCACAACTCTCTGCTGAGACGCAGCAACTGTTAGGTGAATATGACGGGGCAAGCACCCCGCCTTCCGAACTTCAGAAGGCATTGCTTGACGATTTGAACCGACTCCTTGAAGTGGATTCACTCTATGATGCCCAAAGTTTTACTGATATTGCGCTCAGCGAACAGACGCAGGTACTCCTTGCGCGAAATCCGCAAAGCGGTGAAGACTTAATCCGTCTGAATCGCTCCCTCCTGACAGATGCCTATCCTTATGAGTTAGTCTCGCCTTCAGAAAAACAGAAGTCTGACGATTCAACAGGGATTGAGAGATGTCGAGAGAATTTAAGGCAGATACAACTCGCCCTCGAAAAACATCGAGCTGGAGTAGGTGAAGAACCGCAATGGCTCTCCGAACTTTCTCCAGAATATCTAAAAAAAAATGTGCTGCTTTGTCCTGCAGACACAACAGTAGGGGTCCCCGGAGTGCTTACCGAAGGCGGATCGGACCCGACACTGCCGTGTAGTTATCTTTATCAATTTCGTCCTGATCAGAAAGCAAGACAGGGATTTCTGTTGGAAATAGAAGGCGATATGCTGCCTATAGTGCACTGCGAACATCATCTGCTCAATCTAAGCGTCAGTGGAAAAATCTATCGTAAGGGACCGCAGAGAAAAATTTATAACAACAGCACAGTGAAATCCATTTCCATCCAAACGAATTCCCCGTCAGATCTACCCGAAGAAGTCAGGAAGCAGATAGAAGAGCAGCCTCTCAAGGGTGGTAATAATCCAGTAAATAGAACCGTCTTCCAAATTAACGCCTCGGACAACCCACGGGCAAAACTTAAAGAACAATTCGGTGAGGCGTTTCTTGAATCACCAGAGGGTAAAGCACTGCTCAATCAATTAACAACGGCATCCATAGATCGTGAAAAATTTGCATTTCTATTGGAAAAACCGATGCCAGATATTACACTGATGACCCTTTCTGGAAAGCCTGTCAAGTTAGAAACACTCCGTGGCAAGTTTGCGCTTGTGAACCTTTTTTCAACAGATTCCACCCCCTCTGGGCCGAAGTTAAAACAGTTGGAGAAACTGTTTACAAACTACGATGCTACCCAGTTACAAGTCGTTGGCATTAGCACAGATGATTCCGGGAAAGCGATTGCGGCGTTCAAGGAGAAACACCAACTTTCGATGCCTATCTGGAGAAATAAAAATGACCAGATACAGAAACTTCTCAATAGAGATGCGTCCGAACCGCAAACGGAACTTATAACGCTTCTTTTAAATCGAGAACTCGTAGTCAAAGATGTGTTTATAGACTTCGATCCAGAAAACCTTTCACAAAAGGTCAAGAAGTTATTTGATGCCGAAAAGTAGCAATCAGTGTCTGCCGTGATAGTCGATGCTGTAAATGTGAACGAGGTGAAAATATGTTTCTAACGCTAATTCAGAAAGAGATGATGCATCATATCCTGAGCGTTCGGTTTGTCGCGCTCCTTTTGATGTGTCTCCTACTTATTCCGCTCACTCTTTTTATCAATTACCGAAGTTATCGCCAAGATTTAGTGGATTACCAAGAAGCTGTTAAACTGACAGCCACTGAAGAAACCACAATGAACCCGAAGATGCCGCTGGAACCGGAGATTGAAGTTGCCAAACTGATCCTCAAACCGACGCCTTTGAGCGTCTTTGCAAAGGGATTAGAGGACTCACTGCCAAGTTATCTGGGTATGACGCGCAATGGAATTACATATGGGCTACCATCGACGTTTTCAGCCCCGCTCTCCCAACTTTTAGGACATCTCGATTTTCTGTTTGTGGTTAGCACAGTTTTCAGTCTGCTTGCGTTGCTGTTTACGTTTGATGTTGTTGCTGGGGAACGAGAGGTAGGCACGATTCGGATTACCCTATCAAACGCTGTGCCGCGCGATCTCTTTTTGTGGGGCAAGTTAATCGGTGGCTACCTTGTGTTCGTTGTTCCGTTTCTGGTATCGTTTTTATTCGGTTTACTTCTGCTTGTCTGGCAAGGATTTCCTCTCGGTGAATCGGACATTTTTCCACGAGTCCTCGGTCTGACTGCCATCTCGCTCCTCTACATCGGGGTGTTTTTTGCCGTAGGGACAGTGATTTCCACCTACTTGGACAGTGCCAAAACAGCACTTATTATCGCTTTCACCGTTTGGGTGTTCGCCGTGTTGATTACGCCACGCATCGGTTTTCTTGCAGCGAAGGTTATCGCCCCGGCACGAACTGCCCAGAGCGTCTATATGGAAAAGAACGCCCTGAGAGACGATTCCAAGGCGGAACTCGAAAAGGAAAAAATGAAAATGATCATGGAAATTCCGCCGGACAATCAAGGACGTATAATGGTAGATGGAAACAAGATAAATGCACTCATGAAACCTCTTGCAGAGGAACAGCGATTAAAATTCCAGGACCATGCTAACGAGCTTGATCGAGACTATGAGCGTGAAACAAAACGACAAGAACAGGCGGGTGAGACGCTTTCCCGAATCACACCGACATCTTCTCTCATCTATCTCGCGACAAACTTAACACAGACTGGAAAGGTGCAAAGAAGCAATTACCTTCAAACCGGTGATCGCTACTATGATATGCTCGATACAGTTTTGTTCAGCAAAATCGATGATTATGCCACCAACAGAACGTACAATCTAACGACTGATATTGGTCAAATCATACAACCGCCACCTTTGGAAACTGACACCTTAGCGGAAACGCTTCGTCAATCGGTTGTGGATGTGCTGCTGCTCTGCTTCTTTGCGGTTGTTTTGACTACCGTAGCGTTTCTGAAATTCTTTAGATTAGATATTTGATGCACACACCAGTTCCGAAATTATGCACCCTTTTCACCTACATATTGGATCATTAATAATTGAAGCCTCCATTTCAAGGAGAAATATGTTTAAACCGGTCAGCACTAACGAAGGAGATATAACGAAAATGAAAAGTAAAAACGTTGTTAAACTGCTCACATTTTTGACGGTTTTGGGTATTATCGCTCTTTTTGGGGCTCAAGTGAACTCGCAAACAGTCAATATCTTCGCAGAATCGATAGAAGCCAGGCCCTCAGCACCAGATATTACTCCTGAAGCATATGACGGACCACAAACCGTAAAAGCATTGATGAATGCCTTTGATACGGCGTACAACCAAAAGTTTTCAAAGGCAAAAGTGATAGCAATCTTTGGGGATGGTGTCGTTTATAGTAGCGAACTTGCAATTAGGGGTGAAATAGACGCGAGACATTCACGCGTAGAGTGGCTCCACATGCTTTTGCAGAGAGGTGTCACTATAGAGGATTTCGACGATTATAGGATCTATCTATCAAAACGACATACTTTGGCGTTTTTGGAGGACAATCCGGACTTACGAAAAATCGGGTTTCGTGGCATGCCTTTAACAGATGATCTGGAAGCTTATAAAGTCGCCTATATTGATAAACTGGTAGCTAAACGAATTGAGGACCACAAGAAACAAGTGGAGCGCGCCAAGAAACGCATTGAGAGTGCCAAAGAACGGATTGCGCGCGCCAAGAAACAACCCAGTCCCAAACAAGTTGAACACGCTAGGAAACAGATTGCGCAGGCGACAAAACAACTCAGACGTGCCCAAGCGGCTTTAGAACGTTTTCAGAACCCGACATTGCCACCTCAAAAATTAAAGTGGAATAGGATAAGGAAGTCTTCCTATCCGGCTTTATAGGTGCTTTTGGGCTACTCTGTTTCTTTGCAGTGATCCTGACAACTGTGGCGTTTCTGAAATTTTTCAGATCGGATATTTGATACGATTCGTGGTGATCCGGAGAGCCTTCATATCATCGGAGTCCCAGAGGGAATGTCTAAAAAGCCGATTTCATCCCAGGCACTTCCACGCTTTGAGGATAAAATCAGTTTTAGTGATACATTCAATGCGGCGATAGTGGATATGCTGTTACTCGTTTTATTGTTTGGTGTATTTCTGTCAGGTGCCTTTCTCGTTTTCATGCGCTCAGACGTGTAATGGTGATTAATGGATTTTGGAAATTGGAGTCATCTGAAAACAATTAATAAAATAATGCAACCTTTTCACCCTCAAAACGCGTCACTATAACATAAGCCAAAATATGGTTTAGTGACTAAACATGAAAAATAGAATGAAGGGATACAACATCTCTTAGGTTACACTTAAGTAGCGGGAAAGAATTGGGGTAAGTCCCGCTTGAAAACGTCTTAGATTTCTGGTATTATGTAAATAAAGAAAAAATCAACCGGAGGAGAACCCGATGTTAGAAACCCGTGACCTTACGAAAGTCTATAACGAAAGTGTTTTAGCCGTCAACGAATTGAACATGAAAGTAGAGGACGGTGAAATCTATGTCGTCCTCGGTGCGAACGGTGCCGGTAAAAGTACGACGATCTCCATGCTGCTGAATTTCATCGAACCGACAAGCGGTACCGCGCTGATCGGAGATATTGAAATTCCGAAGTTCCCCCTGGAGGCAAAGAAGCATCTTGCTTATGTTTCCGAGAATGTCGAACTCTATCGGAACTTTACGGCGCGTCAAAATCTGTCCTTTTTCGCGAAATTGGGCGGACGCAAGAAAGTATCGAATGCTGAACTTGATGCAACGCTTGGACGTGTCGGTCTACCAGAGGAAGCCTTTACGCGGCGCGTCAAGACCTTTTCAAAGGGGATGCGTCAACGTTTAGGCATCGCAATCGCGATTATGAAGAACGCACAAGCCGTCCTACTTGATGAGCCGACTTCCGGTTTGGATCCGAAGGGTGGTGCCGATTTCCTGAATCTGCTCCGTGAACTAAAAGAGGAAGGCAAAGCCATCTTCATGTCCACGCACGACATCTTCCGTGCGAAGGAAATTGCCGATAGGATCGGCATTCTGGTGCAAGGTAACCTTGAGCGAGAATTGACGCGCGAGGAGATTCAAGCAGAAGACCTTGAGGCGTTGTATCTGCACTACGTCGCTGGATACGAACCTGAGGAAGACGCAGCCGAATAGTAACCACACCATTCAATACCAATCAATTAACCAACTTTCGGTTTGGATGAATCGAAAACCCGATTTTTTGACCAACAATTCGACGCCAAACATAATAGAGAAAGGCACGAGTTGATGGTCAATAGAAAAAATCGGCACGAAAGTCGATTAAAAATGCGAATTAATATCTTTACATTGGTTTTCATTCTCGCCATAGGGCTCCTGTTGCCAAGTGCGCTATTTGAGGTAGCATTGGCAGAAGAGTCGGAAGAACCCGCATCGCCGAATGGCGAGCGTACGAGAACCAGAGATGAACAGGACCGTCATATCAAGATAGAAATCGAGCGTCAGAAGATGGAATCAGCCAAAAGGCTGATGGGAAAAAAGAAGATTGAGGTCGAAAAACTTGAGGCGATGATGATGGAAGAAAATAACATTGTCACCGTCGCCGAAGTGAATACCGCAAAAGAAGATTACGAAAAGGCTGTCTCTGACTATGAACAGGCAAAACTGGAGCTGCAACGGGTAGAGCTTGAATCGCTACAAGAGGAATGGCACATCAGCGTTGAAGAGACAAGTTTGTATGAATCTTTCGATGGCAGAGAGTTGTTCTCGATTACCCTGCGGAATAGCTCATCTCCTGTCAAACTTGTCGAAAGTTCCAAAGTGGTAGGGCAAGATATTATCATCAGTGCCCAGATTGATGATATCTTCGTCACTATTAAAGAGCAGGAAGGTTATGGTTCAAGCGGTGCGATTATTACCGAACCTTACGAACGACGCATTGAGACGCTCAAAGAGGATGAATCTGTCACTTTGGAGTTTGAACTCATAAAAGAGAACATACGAGATGTCGTCGTAGAGTTAAAGTATTCGGGACGTGAGGAAAAGAAAAACATCCACCTCAAACAGGAGGATCCGTATATCTCTGTCGTGTCCGCGAGGCGTTATAAAGAGGGTGACCGACGACGGTTGGAAGTTGTTCTGAGGTACGGGGCGTTAAGTGATGAAACAGAGGCAATAGGCACTACCACAGCACAAGAAATTAATAACGTCTATGTCTCTATCAAAGACGAGACGGAATCTATCATCGGTTTTCCTTATGAACATCGTATTCCGACCCTGAAAGATGGCGAGGAAAAAACGCTTGATTTTGAACTGCGCCGGAATGTGGATAGCCTCGTTGTGAGTCTTACATACCTTGAAGAGGAAAAGCCGTATAAGATTCACCTTGAGGAGGACACGCGCCATATCTCTATCCTGAGTGCGAAGAAGTTTCGGGTTGAGAACCAGATGATGGTAACGCTTCAGTTAAAAAACACATCTACAACTGAAGCGATGTCGATCAATGCGACGCCTGAAGAGATCGCTGCAGCGAATGAGATTCGCTCGATTTATGTCTCCTTACTTGATACGGTTGATGGCACGAACATCGTCAAACCGTACGAGGAAAAAATCCCGGTTCTCGGTTACAATGAAACTGTGGAATTAACGTTCCAACTCCAGAAAGATGTCGAGAGTCTGCAGGTCTCGTTGAACTACCCCGAACTTGATATGCCAGAGACGCGACTGATCTATCTCCAAAAAGAGTCCGCTCTGGATGTCGTCAATGTCAGTTCACTGCGATTTTCGCAGGAAGGGAATCTCGGCAGCAGCGTTACCTACGATTTGACCCTGGATCGGTTGGCAGAGACGGAAAATACATTCCAATTGCGTGTTATTAACCTACTGAACCGCATCAATTTTGAGTTCCAGGACCCGGAGACGCAGTCTCGACAGTCTCAGGTGAAATTTACGCAGGAACAGTCGAAGCGGAATTTGTCCCTGATTGTCTACTTGCCGGAGGAATTGGATGCTTCCTATCTTGATAGCACGCTTGAGTTCTATGTTGCTGTGCTTGATGACACTGAGGCAAACGAGCTTGGTGGTGTTAATAATCGATTAGACCTTCCCACTGAACAGATTGCGAGTATACAAGGCGGTGTTGAGCGATTTGAACTCATTCCAAAGGGGGTGCCAGAGATTGAAGTGTTCGTGCAGAACGCGTTCCAGACCATCAAAATAGGCGAACAGGTTAATATGACAGCGACGCTCAAGAATATCGGTACCCGCGATCTCGTTGATATCCGTATGATCGTTGATGTCAACACCGATTGGAAATACACCGTTGTTCCTGAAGTCATTAGTTCACTCGGTCGAAATGAGGAGACAGAGATACAATTGACGTTGATGCCACCTGAAGACATCGGCGTAGGCGAATATCAAGCGAAGTTGAACGCCGAAGTCACTGTCGATAATCGCAAGTTTGAGGCGCGCGACCGTTCGATCACGGTGCAAGTTGAGTCCAAGACGCAAATGTCGGTGACGACGCTGCTTTTCGGTGCGTTGATACTTCTCATGATTGCGATTGTTGTTGTCACAATCCGTATTAGCCGACGCTAATTTTTTATTGCTGCCAACGTCCGCTTTCACTGGCGGGGTTACAAACCCCGCCAAATCTTTGATGTATTTCTACTTGTAGATTTGCTATAAGCGCAATTTGTCCGTTTTCATCTCAGGAAACTTCAGCGAAATTTTCAAAATGATTACAACCACAAAAAATATAATACGAGTTAGGCATGATTAAAAAAATTGAAATGAACAAAAGGTTAACGGCACTTGCAGTCTGTTTGCTTTTGAGTATTGCGGGCACCGTTTCAGCACAACGACTGATTTCGCTTCAGCCAACACGCGCGATCGAACTCGCGCTACAGAACAACGAGGCGGTGAGAAAAGCGGAGAAGGTATTAGAACGCGCGAAAGCAAACCTCCGTGTATCCAAAGCGGTTTACCTGCCACAGGTGGGACTCACCAGCGAATATCAACGTCAAAGGGATGGTGATATTGAGGAGCGAGACTATCTCACTCGCGCACAGATGAGCGTCCTCTTGGCACAATTCGGTGAGGTTCCTCAAGGGCTTGATGCAGCACAGGAAGAAGTGCGCAAGGCAGAAATTGAATACGAAGGCGCGAAAAAAGGGACCGTCCACGCTGTCCGGAATCTCTGGCACAATATCATCCTGACACAGGAGGAAATTGAACAACGCCGTGCGATTGAGATTGAACTGAAGGAGAAATTAAGAGGCACGGTAGACAAGCATAAAGAGAAACGGATCCGCTTTCTGAGTCGTCTCAATACGGAACTTGAGCTCTCGGAACAGCAGCTCGCGCTTAACGAACTGCAGCGACGGTTCGATGTAGATACCGCTGAACTCATTAGGCTCACTGGACTCGATCCACTCGCGCAAGTCGCCCTTTCACAATCCCTCCCTGATGATGAGATAACACTTGATGACGCTGTCGAACTTGCACTCGTAAACAGCCTTGACTTGCGCGACCTACGTGGTGATATTGTCCGGCAAGAACGTCTCGCTGCGGAGACAATATGGAACCGATTTCCCGAACTCTCTGCTGAAGCGCGCTATAAGGATTTACACGTGCTATTGGAACAACACCAACAGAACCGGACCTGGGACGCAAAGGCACTCTACGATCCAATCATATTTGACCGGGAACGAGATGCATCGAGCATTTTTGAGACGAACCCGCGCACTCAAGACGGATGGGAAGTTCGCTTCAACCTCAATATCCCGCTGTATGATGGGAAAAAGACTGCGAATCTCCGCTCTGTAGAACTTGCAGAACTCGAACGACTCCAGCTGGAATACACTGAAAAAACGAAACTGATTCGGGTCGCGGTGAGACGGGACTACCGCGCCGTGGCAAATGCGAAAGAACGGATGGAGATCGAGGAGAAACGATTGAGTATCCGTCAACAACAACTGCGGACAATAGAGCGGGTGCTTGATGAAGTCACGTTTGATATACCTATACCGGGCTATCAAGGTCTGACCTTTAATGACGCGTTCCAATCACAAGCACAATTTACAGAGGCACAACGTGTGTTTTATCAAGCCCGTCGAGACTACGCACAGGCAAAGGAAAAACTCCGAGAAACGATGCAATGGATCGAATAGTATTACAGTCCTAACCCGGTAGGTGCGATTTTGCGGTGTACTTGCCTCGCTGCCTCTCACTGCAAGGCGACACGCGCATTCAGCGTTGATTCATGCGGACTGCATTCTAATCACACCGGAAATATACAAATCCACTAAGTTCTATCCGTATCACTTAATCTCACTCATCACAAAAGAGATTTGTGCCATAATACAAGATATCAGATTGAACAGCACCAGCAACCCGACTTGGGTTAAAACGCTACGGTAAGAAATCCGCTCCGAAAAGACCGGTACAGCAGCCGGATCCACGGGTTTCTGCGATAATCCCTCTTTCACAGGATAGATATGTAGGCTTTCCGGGTTGCTCCGATCTTCGGTTTTGATGAAGTCTATGAACGTCTGACGATAGCGGCGCGCCTGTTTGACAAAATTCATATAACTAACGATACCTGTATTCGCAAGCCCTTCCATCGCATACTGGAAAGTCGCTATTGGTGAGATTTGGGTAAGATCGCGGGCGAGCTGCACCTGTCTAAACTGTTGATCGATGTGTTCATCCATACTGTTCGTTTCTATTCCTTTCAGCGTTGTAAAATATGTTGCCCACCGTCGTGTCGCCGATGGATTTCCGGTGGAAGGTGCTTGGTTCAACTTACTTGATAGCGGTTCACCGTCCGCGCCGAAAGGCTGAAATTGATCCCCAATTTGCTCCAATTGTGCTTTCCGTCGCAATGAGACTTCGTCAACCGATGGAATTGGATTCAGGTTGCCGACAAAGATCCCGAGTAGGTTCGGGAAGACGAACGCAAGGAAAACCCATGTGAGTAAGAGCCATACTAAACTCGTAATAGCGTTTGAGACGCAACTTGAAAAAAACAAACCGACGAAAATGAAAGCAGAAATGAGCAACCCAAAAAGTCCGACCATCCCCAGGATTTTGAGAGAGGTTCCCGAATCAAAGGAAAGACTCCCAGAGAGTTGGATAACCAATAGATTCATCAGGATGCCAATTACGAGTGGTACCATGAGCGTCAAAAACGCACCGAGGTATTTTCCTAACAACACCTGACCGCGCGAGACCGTGTTGGACATTATTAGGCTTAGGGTGCCGCGCGACCGTTCCCCAGCGATGGCATCAAAAGTGAACAGGATAGCGAAAAAACTCATCAGTATACCGATGAAAACCCAGTCAATTTTGATACGGCGGGTTGCATTCCCTTCATCAAAACTATTCAACGGATACTTTAATATCCAGGGGCCCTTCCACGCATAATCTTCAATATTAGACCAAGAACCGCGACTGGCAGCGCCGTGCTCCTGCATGATGACAGAACGCGGTATCACTTCATCAGCCCCATTGGCACAGAATTTCAGAGGACTCGGACGCTTCGGCATATCGCCGGGGCCCATCACAGCCAATTCTCCTAAACTCTCAGCCGCCTTCTGTTCAATATGAGATAACTTTTTTTCCATTTGCTTATTGTAAGCATTGACCTGTGTTATGTATCCATCATCGCCATAGCCGTATATCAACGCGTTCGCTATCATCAAAAGGGGTAGCAGAATTATCATCAAAGCGAACCGGAGCGTCGTGAGATTGTGATGTATCTCTTTCTTCGCAATCTGTCCAATCATTTTAGTAGTTGTCAGTAGTCAGTTAACAGTCATCAGTCACAAGAGGTTTCTGGTAACAATTCACCTCGCCCTAAAATATTCCAAGGTCGGAGAATTGTTACAAAACGCCTCTTAGTTGAAAACTGAAACTCAAAAACCGATAACCCTCCTTTTCAACTCATTTCATATCTCAGAAAAGACACATAAGCCAACATAAACAGAACAATATTCCATGCTAACAAGATCAGAATATCCACAGAAGCGCGGGATAAACTTTCCGGGAGGGAGAACCGCTGATGTTGATAAACCGGCATATCTGTCACATCCGCGGCACCCTGGTCATCGGAAAACCACGCTCGCAAGGAAAATGCCTTTTTATCTTTCAAATATTCAACGACCTCACGCTTATAGGCTCTGGAACTCTCAAGAAAAGCGTTGTAGCTCTGCCGGTCGGTCCCTGCTATTGCACCAGCAGCGAAGTGATACACGTCTGCGAAGGAGATACGGGAGAGAAGATCTG